>JACCXW010000311.1 GCA_013696785.1 Geodermatophilaceae bacterium
CCCAGCCCCTAGCCAAGACCGTGAGCAGTGACGGCGGAGTGAGCACGGACGCCTCCTCGCGGGTCGGACGCGGCGTGCGGTCGACGTAGCCGGCCGGCGTCCATCGCAGTAGCGACCGGCCGTGGACGAGCCACGCATCTCCGGCCCGTACGACGAACGCCCCGTCGGGTAGGTCCGCGAGCTCGGCGCTGTGGCGTCGCTGGCCCGACCCGGTGTGGCGCTCGGAGTGCAGGCGGACGTCGATGACGTCGGCCCCGGTCTCGCCGGGGTGCGCCGCGGCCCACAGCCGCCCGAAGCGGACGTAGTCCTCGCGTCGACACAGCGCGCAGGGTCGGTGCCCGGCGGCGAAGGCGGTGACCTCGTCGAGGAAGAACAGTTCCGTGAACCGCCCGGGTTGCAGCAGCGGATGGCGGTGCCAGCCGCGAAACTGCAGCCGACAGGCGATCCATCGCCTCCCGTTGTGGTGGCGCCGGACGGTCCCGGTGGCGTCATGAAGGCAGCCGCGGTTTCCGTACACGAGGCCGCGGGCGGGATCGGCGACGACCTCGCTGAAGGGTGTGACCCGGTTCTGCAGCGGCATGCCTCCAGTCTGGAGGCGCGTGCCGAGTTTGCCCCCCGGGTACCGGGACACGCCGTCGGAGCACCGGCGTGTCGTCGTCCCTGGGGGGCAAAGCGGCGACCGGAGGCGCGCGGCCCTCGATCAGAGGCGGGGCACCCAGCGGTGGCCGAGCAGAGCGGCAGCCACCACGCGGACCCCCCGCTCGGCCTCGGCCAGCCGGCCGCCCTCCCGCTCGTAGGCGCTCATCGCAGCCTCGATCGCCTCCGGTGGGAGCTGGTCTGCCAGGTCCGCGCGCAGCGTCCGCCAGCCGGACCGGGCCGCAGCCAGCCCGGCAGCGACATGATCGCCGGCAAACCGGACGAGCAGCACCGGGTGCTTGCGCAGCACGTCGTAGGCGCGGTAGTCCGGCGGCACCAGATCGAAGAGCCAGGCGACGGCAGTGCGCTCCCACTCCGGGGTGCCCGGGGGGCGGACCGCAGCCGGCCACCCTGGCGGAAGGTCCCGGCTGGTCATCCGCGCTTCGTCGGCCACCCAGCCGAACGGCGGGAACCCGACGGCTGAGGACTCACGCGAGCTTGCCCAGGTTGATCCTGACCCCGAAAAAGGCGTTGTACGGCTCGATGCCGGAATCCGACTCGTCCTCGAGGACCAGGAACCTGCCGTCACCGCCGCCGGGGTGCCGGGCCTGGGTCAGCCGGGCATCGATCAGGGTCACCGGCGGGGTGTTCGTCGCGACGGGGAAGGTGATGGTCAGCCGGTCTTTCACCATGTCGAGGATCACCGTGTGCAGCACTCCGTAGGCCAGCTGCGTGCCGTCGGCGTACTTCACATTGCCGACGTCGGGGAACCTGCCGAAGCCGGTCAGAACCGACTCGCCGGCGGTGGTGCTGACTGCCTTGACCGCGTAGCCCTTCTCACCGATCGACAGATGCAAGGGCAACTCGACGGTGGTCTTGGTGCCGTCGGTGTCCGCGAACAAGTGGATGAAGACACTCCTGCCGCCGCGCCCATTCGGGTCGAACATGAAATCGACTTCCACGCGCGACGGCACGCGGGGCAGCAGCAGCCCCGGGTACATGGCGCTGTCGGGGTCGCGTCGAACAAGCTTTCCGTCGACGATGCCGGGGTCCCCGGTGCTGAAGAACGGACCGCTGCGCCACGCCGGACTGGGATAGAGCTGCGTCCAGGTGTACGGGACGCCAGTCGAATCCACGATGGTGCGGCCGATGATCTCCTGCGTCCCGAGCGTCGTGAAGTCGTCCGTGAGGATCGGTCGGTCGGTGACCGCGGGTGCTCGCAGTCGTGGGCCGATGAGCTTGGGAAGCACGAGGACCGCCGCCGTGTTCGCGCCGTACCCCAAGACCTTGCGTCGGCTGACCATGCGTTGACCCCGTTCGTCGGCTGTGCGTCGAGCATCAGGACCCTAGCCGCGCCGAGGAGACCGACGCAGGCGTTCGGCGGATCACTCCGGGTGCAGCAGCGCAACGCATTCCACATGGTGGGTCATCGGGAACAGATCGAAGGCGCGCAGCCCGGCCAACCTCCAGCCCGCGTCGCCGAAGATGCGGACGTCTCGCGCCAGCGCCGCGGGGTCGCACGCGACGTAGGCGATCACCCTGGCCGGACCGGCCGCGAGCGCCTGGCACACGTCCCGACCCGCGCCGGACCGCGGCGGGTCGAGAACCACGAGGTCGTACGCCGGGAGGCCGCTCACCAGCGCACCGTCGACCGCTGCCTCGCGTACCGACGCCCACGGCGTTCCGGCCAGGTTGACGGTCGCGTCAGCCGCTGCCACCGCGTGGCCCTCCACACACAGCACCGAGCCGTCCGGACCGACGACCTCGGCCAGTACGGCGGCGTACAGGCCGACTCCGCCGTACAGGTCGAGGCATCGCTCCCCCGGACGCGGCGCGAGCAGATCGAGCACGCACGCCGAGAGCACGCTCGCGGCTGCGGGGTGCACCTGCCAGAACGCGTCGTGGCCGACCTGCCAGTCGCGGCCCGCGGCGCGCTCACGACCGACCACCGGTCCCTCGACGAGAGACGATCCCCATTGGCCGTGCCGTCGCACTGCCCTCGGCACGTCAGCGGACCCGATGACCTCCACGTTGCGTGCGCCGGGCCAGCGTCGGCCCAAGACGGAGGGGACGTCCAGGGCGGGGTGCGCGATCGGGCAGTCCCGGACCGGTACGACGGAGTGCGACCGATGCCGCCGCAGCCCGGCCCGGCCACGTCGATCCACGGCGAACTGCATTCGGGTCCGCCATCCGAGCGGTCCGCCCGGCAACTCCTCCACGACCACCTGGACATCGGGGAGCCCACCGAGGCGGGCGAGCTGCTCACGGACGACGAAGGCCTTGAGCAGTCGCTGCGCGTCGGCCGAGACGTGCTGGAAGTCGCAGCCACCGCAGCGGCCCGGGCCGGACCAGGGACAGGGCGGTGCGACCCGATCCGGTGCGGCCCGCAGTATCTCGACCGCGTCGCCGCGGCAGTAGGAACCGCCGCTGTCCTCGGTGATCCGGACCCGGACGAGCTCTCCCGGTAGTGCGTGCCGGACGAACACGACCCGGCCGTCGTGGCGCGCGACGCAGTGTCCGCCGTGGGCGACCGGACCGACCTCGACCTCCAGCAGCTGCCCCGTTGCCGGTGTCATTCCCGGCCGCGCGGGCGGGTCAGGCCACGACGGACGTCCGTCGATGTCAGCCGTTCCTGCTCCTCGGCCCGCGCCTCGGAGGACTGCAGCTGGTAGGGGACGTTGGTGACCATGACGCCGGGTAGGAACAACAGCCGGCCCTTGAGCCGCAACGCACTCTGGTTGTGTAGCAGGTTCTCCCACCAGTGCCCGACGACGTACTCGGGTACGAAGACCATGACGAGGTCACGCGGACCCTCCCGCCGGATCCCGCGAACGTAGTCCAGGATCGGCCGGGTGATCTCGCGGTACGGCGATTCGATCACGGTGAGCGGGACCGGGATGCTGTTACGTTCCCAATCCGCCTGCAGCGCCCTGGTCTCCTCGTCGTCGACATTGACGGTGAGCGCCGTCAGCGAGTCGGGACGGGTGGCCCGGGCGAAGGCAAGCGCCCGAAGCGTCGGCTTGTGCACCTTGCTCACCAGGACCACCGTGTGCACCCGGCTCGGCAGCATGCGCACGTTGTCATCCGGCCGCAGCTGGTCGGAAACTTTGGAATAGTGCTTGTTGATCGCGCGCATGAGCACGTAGATGACGACCATCGCGGCGATCGCTACATAGGCACCGAGGAGGAACTTCGTACTGAGCACCACGACGAGGACGGTGCCGGTCATCACCCCGCCGAAGGCGTTGATGGCTCGACTGCGGACCATCCGCCGACGCTGCCCGGCATCCTTCTCGGTCGCGAGCAGCCGGTTCCAATGCCGGACCATGCCGGTCTGGCTGAGCGTGAACGACACGAACACGCCCACGATGTAGAGGTTGATCAGCGCCGACGCGGACGCGCCGTACGCCGCGATGAGCAGCCCTGCGAAGGTCGCGAGGAACAGGATGCCGTTGCTGAAGGCCAACCGGTCGCCGCGGGTGTGCAGCTGCCGAGGCAGGTAGCGGTCCTGGGCCAGGATCGAGCCAAGGACCGGGAAGCCGTTGAACGCGGTGTTCGCGGCCAGCACGAGGATCAGCCCGGTGATCGCCGCCAGGAAGTAGAAGCCGATCGGGAAGGAGTCGAAGACGGCCCGCGCGAGTTGCGCGATCACCGTCTTCTGCTCGTACCCGTCCGGGGCGCCGGCGAGTTGCTCGGCCGGGTTCTCGGCGTATTTCAGGTGGGTCTGGATTCCCAACGCGATGATGCCGCTGAGCATGGTCACCGAGAGCAGTCCCATGATCAGCAAGGTCGTCGCGGCGTTGCGGCTCTTCGGTTTCCGGAACGCCGGTACGCCGTTGCTGATCGCCTCCACCCCGGTCAATGCCGCGCAGCCGGAGGAGAACGCCCTCAACACCAGGAACGCCAACGCCAACCCGGCGAGAGATTCAGTGCCCTGGAACTCGAAGTCCGCGCTCTCGGCCCGGATCTCGTCGCCGAGGACGAGCACCCTGAACAGGCCGTACACCAACATGGCGAGGACACCGATAATGAAGCCGTACGTCGGAATCGCGAACAACAGCCCCGATTCCCGGATGCCACGCAGGTTGAGCGCCATCAAGACCGCGATGAGAGCCAGCGCGCTGAGCACCTTGTGCTCGGCCAGGAACGGGATCGCGGAGCCGAAGTTCTCCACCCCGGCCGAGACCGACACCGCGACCGTGAGCACGTAGTCGACGAGCAGGGCGCTGCCGACCACGAGTCCGAACCGGCCGCCGAGGTTTTTGCCGACGACCTCGTAGTCACCGCCGCCGCTGGGGTAGGCGTGCACGTTCTGCCGGTACGACGCCACCACGACCAGCATCACGATGACCACCGCCGCGGCCACCCACGGGCTGAGGGTGTACGCCGACGCTCCGGCCAGGGACAGCGTCAGGAAGATCTCCTGCGGGGCGTAGGCCACCGATGACAGCGCGTCGGAGGCGAAGATCGGCAGCGCGATCCGTTTGGGCAGCAGCTGCTCGGTCAGTCGATCGCTGCGGAAGGGCCGACCCAGAAGCAGTCGCTTGAACACCGAGGTCGGCGCGGTCACGGCGGACACTGTACGGCTGCCGGAGGGTGCGCATCCCGGTGTAGCGTCCGAGGACGTGCACATCGTGATCATGGGTTGTGGGCGGGTGGGCTCCAGCATCGCGCGCAGTCTCGAGGAGCTCGGCCACTCGGTGGCGGTCATCGACCGCAATCAGGAAGCCTTCCGCCGGCTGGGACCGGAGTTCGGGGGCCGGCAGGTGCTGGGGATGGGTTTCGACCGCGACACCCTGCGCAAGGCCGGGATCGAGAAGGCACGCGCGTTCGCTGCGGTCAGCAGCGGCGACAACTCCAACATCATCTCCGCACGGGTCGCCCGGGAGACGTTCGGCATCGACCACGTCGTGGCCCGAATCTATGACCCGAAGCGGGCCGCGGTGTACGAGCGGCTCGGCATCCCGACGGTCGCCACCGTCCCCTGGACGACCGACCAGCTGCTACGGCGGCTGCTGGCCGACAGCCCGGCCGAGGAGTGGCGGGACGCGACCGGCGGCGTCGTGATCCTGCACGTTCCGCTGCACGAGAGCTGGATCGGCTCGGAGGTCACCGCGTTCGAGGAGGCCACGAAGTCCCGGGTGGCCTACCTGCTGCGTTTCGGAGCGACACTGCTGCCCGACGGGCACACCGTCTTGCAGCAGGGCGACCAGGTGCACGTGCTGTCCCTCGGCGACCAGGCCGGCCGATGTTCACGGATCGCCGCCCAGGCCCCCGGCCAGGCCCCCTGATGCGGGTCGCCATCGCCGGTGCGGGTGCGGTCGGAACGTCGATCGCCCAGGAACTCATCGAGTACGGCCATCAGCTGCTGCTCATCGACCGTGAGAGCCGGGCGATCCGGGAGGACACCCTGCCCGAGGCCGAGTGGGTACAGGCCGATGCCTGCGAGGTCGCCTCGCTGGAGGAGGCCGCGCTGCAGACCTGCGACGTCGTCATCGCCGCGACCGGTGACGACAAGGTCAACCTCGTCGTCTCGCTGTTGGCCAAGACCGAGTTCGGGGTCAACCGGGTCGTGGCGCGCGTCAACGACCCCCGCAACGAGTGGCTGTTCAACGACGCCTGGGGTGTCGACGTGGCCGTGTCCAGCCCCCGGGTGCTCGCCGCCCTGGTGGAGGAGGCGGTCACGGTCGGGGATCTGATCAGGCTGATGACGTTCCGACAGGGCAAGACGAACCTCGTGGAGATCACGCTCGGCGAGAACAGCCCCTGGGCCGGGCGGCCGGTGAGCGACGTCGAGCTCCCGCACGACGTCGCCCTGGTGACGATCCTGCGCGGCGACCGCGTCATCGTGCCGAGTCCGGACGATCCGCTCGAGGTCGGGGACGAACTGTTGTTCGTGGCTCACCAGGATGTTGAGGAAGAGCTCCGGCAGCTCATGCGATCCACCAGCGCCTAGCGGTCCTGGGCGGAAGCCGTCCCCGCGGCGATCATGACGATGTGTGGTCCGTTTCGCGTACTTTGCCCAGTTTTATGGTGCCCGGATCCCCATGATCGCCGGGGGCTGGGGCGGGCGGGACGGATTCGCCCGTGGCCGACGGGTCCGGCTCGACGGATAGGTCCGGCTCGACGGATGGGTCCGGCTCGACAGAGTCGACGGCGTCCTCGCGGGCGCGGACCCGGCGTACCCAGAGGAATGTGACCGCCAGGACTGCGATGGTGAGCGGATAGCCCATAGCCAGCCGGGCCGTGGCCAGCCACCCGGTCTCGTCCGCGTCGTACAAGCGGTTCTGGACGAGGAATCGCGAGAGCGAGACGGCCGCCCACAGCAATGTCGTGACTGTGTAGACCCGCATCAGCGGTGGCCAACTCCGCCACGGTCGCGAACTCGGTGAGACCCACTCCCAGATCACGCCGACGAGCGGCCGACGGATCAGTGCCGACAGCGCGAAGATGGCGGCGTACACCAGGCTGCCCCAGATACCGAGCAGGAAGTAGCCCTTGGCCTCGCCCGTCTGCTTCGCGATGAAGGCAGCGATGGCGACACCGAAAAACCCGCTGAACGCCTGCTGGACACTCTGCTTGCGGGCCAGCCGGAGTGCGACGATGCCGAGCCCGACCGCGATGGCCGACCACACGGCGACGTTGAGGCCACCGATCGCATTGGCCACCACGAACACGATGACGGGCAGAGCGCTGTCGATGAGGCCGCGTACACCGCCGAAGGAGTCGATGAACATCTGCCGCCGCGCGTCGGCGGCGGACGCGCCGGACGGTTCACTCATGTGGGCTGCGCTTGCAGCTCGTACCAGGGGTTGTAGATCACGGGCTTGTTGTCGCGAGTGGTCAACCGGCCTTTGACGAGAAGCTGCCGACCCGGCTCGATACCGCCGATCCGCCGGCGTCCGAGCCAGATCAGCAGCACCGTTCCCGACCCGTCCCACAACTCGGCCTCGAGGGTCGGCGCGGTCTCCCGAGGCGTGTACACCACCGACTTCAACCGCCCGGCGATGCGAACCTGCTCGCCCTGGCAGCATCGTGAAACAGCCTCGGCACCGGCGCGGTCGGAGTCTGACTGCAGTTGCTCCGCGTCCAGTTGGGCGTCGGATGCAGTGAGCCGATGCAGGGCACGCTGCACCCAGCCACCGCTCCTGCGCCCACTGACCTGCGTCACGGCCCGATCACACTCCCTACCTGCCCACCAAACGTCCACCCGACGCCGACTCTTCCCAGGGTAGGTCACGGCGCCGCGGCCTCGGTCGGAACGTCATAGCAGGTCGGGCAGCTTCTCGAGGATGACCGTCCAAGCCTCGTTGTCGACGTCGATGACGACGAAGTGATCGCCGTCCACCTCCACCACCTCGACCCGGTCCCCGGCAGCAGTCGCCGCCCGCGCATACCGCTGACTCTGCGACGGCGGCACGTTCGTGTCGACGCGCCCGTGCACACATACCACCGGTACGCCGAGCGGCACCCGCTCGACCGGGCTCGCGACGTCGTACCTGTCCGGGACGTCTGCCGGCTCTCCGTCCAGCAGCAGCTGGGTTGCCCCGTCCCCCAACCGCTCCTCAGCGGCTTGGCGCAGGTCGAGGACCCCTGCCTGTGAGAGCGCCCCGGCCAGGACGACCTTGGGCCCGGCACCGGGTGCGTCAGCCGGCAGACCCGGCCGGGCGGCGGCCCAGACCGCGAGATGCCCGCCGGCTGAGTGCCCCAACGTGGCGACCCGAGCCAGGTCCAGCGGCGCGCCGCCGGCCTGGAGCTCGGCGAGCAGGTCGATGCCGTCGGCCACGTCCTGCAGGGTGGCAGGCCAGCCGCCGCCGTTGCCGAGGCGGCGGTACTCCAGGTTCCAGGCGGCATAGCCACGCCCGGCCAGGTCCTCGGCCAGCGGCGTACCGAGGGACAGGTCGTACGCCGATCGCCAGAAGCCGCCGTGGATGACGACCACGACGGGAAACGGCCCGCCGCCGCTTGGCAGGTACAGCTGTCCGAACTGGCTCGGGTCCGAGCCGTAGTCGTGCCGCGTCACATCGAGGTCGGAGCGAGCCGGAGCATCCGTCCGCCCGCATCCGGTGGCGGAGGCCAGCAATGCGGCAAGGCCGGCGCCGAGCACCCCCCGTCGGCTCATCATTGCCTCATTTCAGCACGTGTCGGCTCAGCAGGGCCGCGGTCAAGGTTAGGTTGTAGCAACATGTCTGCGACCTTCCAGGCCCCAGCGTCAGCGCACGGCCCGAGCACCGCCCAGTGACCGAGTGGCTCCTCGTCCTCGCGACGTTCGTCCTCACCGCCGGTACGGCGTTGTTCGTCGCCGCCGAGTTCAGCCTGGTGTCGGTGGACCGGCGGCAGGTCGACCAGGCCGCTGAAGCGGGGGACGCTCGTGCGGTCGCCGTCGGCAAGGCGGTCCGCGAGCTGTCCAGGCAGCTCTCCGCGGCGCAGGTGGGCATCACGCTGACGGCGCTGGTCGTGGGATTCATCGCCGAGCCGTCGATCGCGAGGCTGCTGGAGGAGCCGCTCGCCGCTACCGGCCTCGCAGCTGGCGCGGTGGATGCGGTTGCCGTCACGATCGCCCTGCTTGTCGCGACCATCGTCCAGATGGTCCTCGGCGAACTGGTGCCGCAGAACCTCGCCATCGCCCACCCGCTGCAGGTCGCTCGCATCGTCGTACCGGCCCAGCGCTTGTTCACCAAGACCACCGGTCCGCTCGTCGACGCCCTGAACGGGACGGCGAACCGGCTGCTGCGTGCGGGCGGCATCGAGCCGCAGGAGGAACTGCGCTCGGTGCGTACTCCGGAGGAACTCCAGTCGCTGGCCCGGCGTTCGGCCGAACTCGGGACGCTGTCGACCCGCACCAGCATCCTGGTGGAACGGTCGCTGCGCCTGCGCGGCCGGCTGGCCGAGGATGTGATGACGCCCCGCGTCCGAATGCACGTGGTGGCCGCCGACCAACCGGTTTCCGCCGTCATCGACCTCGCGCTTCGCACCGGCCACTCCCGGTTCCCGGTCGTTGGCGAGACCAGCGACGACGTGCTCGGAGTCGTGCACGTGAAACAGGCGGTCGCCGTACCGGCTGAGGATCGGGACCGCACGCCGGTCACCGCGATCGCCACCGATCTGCCTTCGGTGCCCTCCTCACTGAGCCTGGAGCCGCTGCTGGACCAGTTGCGCACCGCCGGCCTGCAGATGGCCGTCGTCGTGGACGAGTACGGCGGGACCGACGGCCTCGTCACCCTGGAGGATCTGGTCGAGGAACTCGTCGGCGAGGTGCCGGACGAACACGATCCCCCGATGCTGCGCAAGACCCGGCGCAGCGGTGACGGCTGGTCGGTCAGCGGGCTGCTCCGCCCTGACGAGGTCACCCGGGCGACCGGGTTGGCCATCCCCGAGGGCGACTACGAGACGGTCGCGGGCCTCGTCCTCGAACGGCTCGGGCGGCTGCCGCGGCGTGGCGACGAGGTGCAGGTGAGCGCCGTCCGCCTCGTCGTCGAACGCGTGGTCAACCGGCGGATCGAACGCCTGCTCGTGGCACCGGTCGATCACGGCAGCGTGCAGTGAACAACTGGCTCGCGTTGCTGCTCGCCGTCGTACTGCTCGCGGGCAACGCCTTCTTCGTCGGCTCGTCCTTCGCCGTCATAACAGCGCGGCGCAGCGGGATCGAGCCGCTGGCCGAACGCGGGTCCCGGCGAGCCCGGACCACGTTGAACGCGATGGAGGACGTCTCCCGGATGCTGGCCGGATCCCAGCTCGGGATCACGGTCTGCTCGCTGGGCTTGGGTGCCGTGGGCGAGCCGGCCGTCGCACACTTCATCGAGGCTCCGCTGTCGCTCGTCGGGATCCACGGTGCGCTGTTGCATGGCATCGCGTTCGCCATCGCGCTCGCCCTCGTCGTCTACCTGCACGTTCTGCTCGGAGAGATGGTGCCCAAGAACATCGCGCTGGCCGGGCCGGAACGCTCGGCTCTGGCGCTCGCGCCCGCCCTGCTCATGGTGGTCCGCGCCCTCCGCCCGGTCATCGCCGCCCTGAGCGGCATGGCGAGGGGGCTGTTGCTGCTCTTCGGCGTACGACCACGCGACGAGGTGGCCTCGGCGTTCACCCGCGACGAGATCGCCGGGATGGTCGACGAGGCCCGGCGAGAGGGGCTGCTCAACCCGGAGGCGGAACGGCTGCTGAGCGGTGCGCTGGCGTTCGAGGAGCACACCGCAGCCGGCGTCTTGCTCCCCCTCGCTGACGTTGTGACGGTCGGCCCCCGAGCCACCCCCGCGGAGGTCGAGCAGGTTTGCGCCAGAACGGGCTACTCGCGCTTCGTGACAGTCGACGACGGGGGCAACCTGACCGGGTACCTGCATGTCAAGGACGTCCTCGACCTCACCGGGCCGGCTGCCCAGCGTCCCGTGCCGGCCGAACGGATCCGGGCCCTCGCCAGCGTCGCCATGGACGAGCGGATCGCCGAGGTGCTGGAGCGGATGCAGGCCGGCGGCGCGCACATCGCCGCGGTCCACGGACCTGACGGCGCGACGGTGGGGGTGGTGATGCTGGAGGACGTGATCGAGACGCTCGTCGGCGACGTGCGCGACGCCATGCAGGTCGTCGGCCCCTCGCCCCGACCTACCCCCTGACCGCTCCCGCCCTGCCGCCTCGCCCTGGCTTGCGATGGGGCTAGTTCGCCTCTTCGGTGTCGTCCTGGATGTCGTCGCCGGCGTCGTCGACAGCTGGGCTCTCCCGCGGGTCGGCGGGCAGCCGCAGTGGGAGTTGCTCGCGCACCGGCATGGGGTCGGTGCCGCGGACGACCACGATCTTGCGCAGGACCTGCTCGAAAGCCTCGGCAGCGCCTTCGTCGGTGGCCGCCGGACCGGTGATCAGGGCGCGCAGGAACCAACGCGGACCGTCGACGCCGATGAAGCGAGCCGGCTGGGGGCCCTGCTTCATGGCCAGCTGGGCGGCGAGCTCGGTGCCGAACTCACCGTCGCTCTCCTCACCGCTTCCGCCCTGTGTGGTCAGGGTGGCGAGGATCTCGGCGCGTACGTCGGCCCAGATGCCGCCCTGGCGCGGCGCGGCGAATGCGCCGACCTGCATCGCCGAGCCCTGATGGCGCAACGTCGCGGAGATGATCTTGCCCGCCTTGTTCACGTCGAGGCGAAGATCCCCACCGGCCACCGGCGGGATCCGCAGGGTGCCGAGGTCGATCCGCGCTACCGAGTCGGCTGGGACATCGAGGACGTCGTAGGGGCCGGTGGTCGTCGTCTGCTCGCGGTCTCGGACCTCCGGCTCCGGCGCTACGCCTTTCTCCCGCACGCTGCGGTCCAGTCGCCGGCGGCGTCCGATCGGCATCAGCGCGCCGCACCGGGGGCGCCGGCCAGGAAACCTCCGGTGGATCCGTGCCCGCCACTGCCGCGTACCGACGGCGGCAATTCCGGCGCGGCTCGGAACGCGGCGCGCTCGACCCGCTGGATCACCAGCTGGGCGATCCGATCACCGCGGCGGAGCCGGACCCTGTCCTGCCGATCGGTGTTGAGCACGATCACCATGACCTCACCGCGGTAACCCGAGTCGATCGTTCCCGGCGCATTGACCAGGCTCAGCCCGTGCCGTGCGGCCAGTCCGGACCGTGGGTGGACGAATGCCGCGTAGCCCGCCGGCACGGCGAGCGCGATCCCGGTCGGAATGCTCGCGCGCTCCCCCGGACCGAGGTCGATGTCGACGGCCGAGACGATGTCCGCGCCGGCGTCACCGGGCAGGGCGTACGCCGGCAGCGGGAGGTCGGGGTCCAGTCGCAAGACGAGCACCTCGGGCGCGGCGTGGGCGCATGGTCGCTCGAGCCCGGACTCAGCCCACTGGCTCCCGGATGCCGCCTCGCCGGACACCTGCTCTGCCAAGACGTCATCGGACGTACGTTCGGGTGTCGCGCCGCTGGGGACGTGCTGGGAAGTCGGTGGCCGCACAGCGGCACACGCTACCGGCCGGGGACCGGGTGCTGACCCGCACTCCGTCCAGGAACCCACACGCAGCGCAATCGTCTGGATGGCCGGATCAGGCCGCGCAGTCCCGGCAGACCAGCATCCCGCGGCGTTGCTCGGCCAGGCGGCTGCGGTGATGGACCAGGAAGCAGCGGGAGCAGGTGAACTCGTCCTCTTGCTTCGGGAGCACCCTGACGGTGAGTTCCACGTCAGACAGGTCCGCCCCGGGTAGCTCGAATCCCTCGGTCAGTTCGACGTCGTCGACGTCGACCGAGGACGACTGCGCCTCGGACCGGCGCGCCTTGAGCTCCTCCAGGGAGTCCTCGCCGAGGTCGTCGGCCTCGGTCCGGCGGGGAGCGTCGTAGTCGGTAGCCATGCGTGCGGTACTCCTTGTCTATGTGGGGCGCCCCAGCTAACGCATCGCCTCGTCGTTCTGTGCCCGATCCGGGGAAACTTTTCGGGACCCTCGTCACACTGGAATCGACGCGCCACCGTGCGGGCGCGTGACGGTACCCTGCCGCCCGTACCTACCGCCACGAGGAAGGGCCAGGCGATCCCAGACCAACCCCCCGCCGTGACCGCTGCGGCCGACCCCGCGACAGTCGGGCCGCACCTCGCTCGCGTTCTCGAGAACCCCGCTTGGCGGTCCTGCACCGTCGAACTCATCGCCGGCGGGATGTCGAATCTCACGTACGTCGTGAGTTCGGCTGCTGGCGAGGTGGTGCTGCGCCGACCCCCCACCGGCTCGGTCCTGCCCACCGCTCACGACATGGTCCGGGAGCACCGGGTGATCACTGCCTTGGCCGAGACGGCCGTCCCGGTTCCGCGGACGCTGTACCTCTGCACGGATCCTGACGTGCTCGGCGCCCCCTTCTATGTCATGGAGAAGGTGGAAGGGGTGATCGCCTCGCGGCAGCTGCCGGCCGGATTCGCCGAGTCCGCGGCCGACCGGCGTGCCCTGGCCTGGGGGCTGATCGACGTACTCGCCGACCTGCACGCGGTCGACCCCGCCGCGGTGGGACTGAGCGGCTTCGGGCGGCCGGAGGGCTTCATGCAACGGCAGGTGCGCCGATGGACCCGCCAGTGGGACGCCAGCCGGGACCGCGAGCGGCCCGACCTCGACCGGCTCGCCGAGGAACTGGCCGGGTCCGTGCCTGCGAGCCCGACGGGGCCGATCGTGCACGGCGACTACCGCCTGGACAACTGCCTGCTGGATCCGGATCGGCCCGGGCGGATCAATGCCGTTCTCGACTGGGAGATGTCGACACTCGGCGACCCGCTGGCGGACCTCGGCCTACTGCTCGTCTACTGGCAGCAGCACGACGACGCGGCGGCGCGCCCCACAGTGACCCCGTCGGTGACCGGCAAACCCGGCTTCCCGTCGCGGCGGGAAGTGGCCGACCGGTACGCCGAACGCAGCGGCCGCGACGTGACCGAGCTGCCGTGGTACGTCGCCTTCGGGTTCTTCAAGCTGGCCGTCGTGGTCACCGGGATCGTCGCACGGGTGCGGGCCGGCGCCATGGCAGGCAAGGGCAACGCCGACGTGGCCGAACTCGTCGACCCGCTCGTCGGACTCGGCCGATCGGCGCTGGCCAGCGGGAATCTGGACTGACCCGCAGCAACGAAAGAGTCGCACTGGCTATCCTGCCCGAATGCACGGGCGAGCGATGTGGTGAGTGCCACCCCTCCGCCCAGGCGCAGCCTGCGCCGACCGATCCCTCCGCTGATCTTCCTGCTCGTCCTTGCGCTGGTCGCGCTCGGAGTCTGGTGGAAGGTGCTGCAGCGCGATGAGGAACGGCAGGCCGCCGCCCCCGATCCCTGCGCTCCCGTCAGCGCCGCCCCGGTGTCGGTTGACCCGGCCGCGGTGCAGATCCGGGTGTACAACGCCTCGAGCGTGGAGGGGTTGGCCGCTCAGGTGAGCAACGAACTGCGCGGTCGCGGGATGCAGGTCACCGACGTCGGCAATGACCCGACCGAGCGTGACGTCCAAGGCGTCGGCGAGGTCCGCTTCGGTCAGGCGGGCAGCAACGAGGCACTCTTCGTGGCCGCGAACTTCCCCGGCCTGCTGCCGGTGCCCGACACCCGTGCGGACACGGTCGTGGACGTGGCCCTCGGACCGGCGTACGCCGGAATGGTGCCGCCGGAGCAGGTTCCGGCGGCGTTCACCCTGGCCCAGTCTCAGGCAGCGTCCAGCGCCGCAGCCTGCTGAGCCGTCAGTGAGTTCGCCCGGCCGGGATGAGCTCCTCCAGCACGGCTCGGAACGCCGGAAAGATCATGGGGCCGGCCGCGACCACACAGTCCGTGCCGGCCGGAGCGCCACGCAGCCCCTGCACCCGCGCCCCGGCTTCGGCGGCGATCAGTGCGCCGGCGGCGTAGTCCCACAGCGACAGACCCTGCTCGTAGTGTCCGTCGAACCGGCCCGCGGCCACCTGACACAGATCCAGGGCGGCTGAGCCCATCCGGCGCAGGTCGCGCACCCGGGGTAGCAGCGCCGCTGCCACCGCCGCCTGCTCGCGCCGCCGGTCCGCGTCGTACCCGAAACCGGTGGAGAGCAGCGCCTGGCCGAGCGCGGACTCCTCCGAGCAGCGCAGCCGCTGCTCACCGAGCCATGCACCTCCCCCGCGTACGCCGGAGAAGAGCTCACCGCTCTCGGGGTTGTGCACCACGCCTACGACGACGGCCCCGTCCACTTCGGCGGCGATGGACACGGCGTACCAGGGCAGCCCGTAGAGGTAGTTGACCGTTCCGTCGATGGGGTCCACGACCCAGCGCACGCCACTGCTGCCGACCCGGTTGGCCCCTTCCTCACCCAATACGCCGTCATCGGGCCGCTGCCGGGCGAGTTCGGCCACGAGGTAGCGCTCGCTGGCGTGGTCCATGGCCGTGACCACGTCCGTCGGCGTGGACTTCACCGTGACGTCCTCGGCTGCGTGCGCCCGCCCCGACCGGATCAGCTCGCCGGCACCAAGCGCCAAGCCGGTGGCGATGCCGAGAAGATCCTCGAGATCAGCCGGCATCTGTCCATGGGACCACACCGTGCGGCGGCGCACCGCCGGGCGTGTCGGCACGACGGACGATCCAGTTCGTCGGGTCCGAGCTCAGTGCGCCCGAGACGAGTGGGCCTAAGGTCACCGGGATGGTGGGCAGCAACCTCGGCCTCGGGGTCGACATCGGCGGCAGCGGCATCAAGGGTGCGCTGGTCGACCTAGACCTCGGCGTACTCGCCGGAGAGCGGCTGCGGATCGACACGCCGCACCCGGCCACGCCCGGCGCGGTCGGCAAGGTCGTCGGGCGACTCGTCGAGCACTTCGCGTGGACCGGTGAGGTCGGGCTGACCCTGCCGGCGGTGATCACCGGCGGGATTGCCCGGACGGCGGCCAACATCGACCCGTCCTGGGTCGGCACCGATGTGCGGGCGGCGCTCGGCAAGCACGTGCCAGGTCCCGTCGAAGTGCTCAACGACGCCGACGGCGTCGTTCTGGTCCTGACCTTCGGCACCGGCATCGGGAGCGCGCTGTTCGTCGACGGGCGGCTCGTTCCGAACACCGAACTCGGCCATATCGAGGTCGGTGGCGTCGACGGTGAGGACGTGGCCGCGGCATCGGTCAAGGACCAGGAGGGACTGTCCTGGGTGCAGTGGGCCAAGCGAGTACAGCGGTACCTGGAGCGATTGGAACGCTTTCTCTGGCCCGACCTGATCGTGGTCGGCGGCGGCGTCAGCAAACGGGCGGACAAGTGGTTGCCGCTGATCGAGCACCGCACGCCCATCGTCCCCGCTCAGCTGCAAAACGCTGCCGGAATCGTCGGTGCGGCCCTTGCCGCTGCGGAGAATCGCGGCTACTGACTGCGACCACGACACGCCGACGCGCAGTTTGCGCCCGATCGAAGTTACAATGGCCCCACCGCCCTTCTGGTTCCTCCGGAGGAGGCAACACAATCGGCCCCAGCACCGGCGATGCGCCCACCCGCGCACATGCTCGCCGCGCCACTTGGCGCGCCGCGGCGCGAACATCGCCGGTTGCGTGAAAGGAACTGCGTGTCCCCGGAGTTCGCCGATCAACTCGGAGTCCGCCCAACGTCGGCCCCGCACCAGCCCGACGGGCGAATCACGCGACGCGTCAGGAGTACGGGAGATTCTGTGAAGAGCCATATGCAGCCTCCGCCCACGTCGAACCGGTCCGCTGTTCCGGCCGCGGCTTCCTCACGGGCGGTGGTCAGCGCTCCGGCGGACAGTCAGGTCAAGGCGCCCCCGCCACGGTCCGCCGCGACGAAGTCCGCCGCCAAGGGCACCAAGGCGGTCAAGACCGCAGCCCATGACCCCTCCGAGACCAAGGTCGCCGCAGCCAAGGCTCTGGCCGGCAAGGGCGCGGCGGCCACCAAGATTTCACCCCGACCGACCGCTGTCGCGCCGCGCGCGACGACGAAAAGCTCCGCTGCCGCCGCGCGGGGCAGGAAGTCCGCCGCCGCAGGGACGGCGACCGTCGGGACGGATGTCGACATCCTCGAATCGACCGCCGACGGGGTGATCGACCCGGAGCTGGAAATCGGACCCGGCGCTCTCGACGTGGACGATGCCGTTGTCGCAGCTGACTTGACGGACGTGCCGCCCATCGAGGTGGACGCGATCGACGCCGGTGGGCTGACGATCGACGAGCCGCTGGAACTGACGACCACCGAGGACGACAGCGCCGAGGAAAGCGGCCCCGAAGGCGGCAAGGACGCCAAGGCGGCCGGCAGCGAGTTCGAGTGGGACGAGGAAGAGGAGTCCGAGGCGCTGCGGCAGGCCCGCAAGGACGCCGAGATGACCGCCTCGGCCGACTCCGTACGCGCCTATCTCAAGCAGATCGGCAAGGTCGCCCTGCTCAACGCCGAGGAAGAAGTCGACCTCGCCAAGCGGATCGAGGCCGGCCTGTACGCCGCGGAACGGATCCGGCAGACCGAGGAGGCCAAGGCCGTCGGCAAGAAGGGCGAGCAGGTCTCACCGCAGTTGCGGCGGGACCTCAACTGGATCCTGCGTGACGGCGAGCGGGCCAAGAACCACCTGCTCGAGGCGAACCTGCGGCTCGTGGTGTCACTGGCCAAGAGGTACACCGGGCGCGGCATGGCGTTCCTGGACCTGATCCAGGAGGGCAACCTCGGCCTGATCCGCGCGGTGGAAAAGTTCGACTACACCAAGGGCTACAAGTTCTCGACGTACGCCACGTGGTGGATCCGGCAGGCGATCACGCGTGCCATGGCCGATCAGGCCCGCACGATCCG
>JACCXW010000319.1 GCA_013696785.1 Geodermatophilaceae bacterium
CACGGCGAGCGGGGAGTCATCGTGAACACCGCCTCGATCGCGGCGTACGACGGTCAGATCGGTCAGATCGCCTACGCCGCCTCCAAGGCCGGCGTCGTCGGCCTGACCCTCCCGGCGGCGCGGGACCTGGCCTCGATCGGCGTCCGCGTCTGCACGATCGCCCCGGGGATCGTCGACACCCCCATGCTGGCCGGGCTCACGGACGACGTCCGGGCAGCACTCGCCGCCGGTGTCCCGTTTCCCAAACGCCTCGGTACGCCGGCGGACTACGCGTCGCTGGCGTGCATGATCGCGGAGCACGGCTACCTCAACGGCGAGACGATCAGGATGGATGCGGCACTGCGGATGGCCCCGAAATAGACACCACGCGGACCTCCAATTGGCGCCCGGAGCACCCTGTGGACGTCTTGCGCACATTGGGGTCGCTGCGGCGTGGAGCCGGTGACCCCACCTACCGCGTCGACCCGGGCGGGGCGCTGTGGCGGACGACGACGACGCCTGACGGCCCGGCAACCCTGCGGCTGTCCCGACGCGACGGTGTCATCCGGTCGCAGGCGTGGGGTGCCGGCGCCGAGTGGGCGCTGGCACGGGTTCCGGACTCACTCGGTGCCAGGGACGACTGGACCGGCCTGCAGCCTCCGCGTGGACGGCTCACGGACACCTGGCGGCGCAACCCGGGGCTGCGAATCCCCCGAACCGGCCGGGTGTGGGACGTTCTGCTCGCGGCCGTGCTGGAGCAGAAGGTGACCGGGACGGAGGCGCACCGGTCGTGGCGCCAACTCGCGGCCGTGGCCGGTACCGCGGCGCCCGGACCGGCACCGTCTGGTATGCGGGTCCCTCCGACACCCTCGGCACTGCTCCGGGTTCCGGACTGGACCTGGCACGGCTGCGGCGTGGACGGCCCCCGGCGCCGGGCGCTGCGGGCGGCGGCCACCGTCGCGGACCGGATGGAGGAGGCCGTCGACCTGCCGCGGGAGCCTGCTCTGGCCAGGCTGCGGGTGATACCGGGGGTGGGGCCGTGGACGGCCGCCGAGGTGGCCCAGCGCGCGTTCGGCGACGGCGACACCGTGTCCGTGGGCGACTACCACCTCGCGTCGTTCGTCGGCTGGGCCCTGGTCGGGCATGCGCTGGACGATGAGGGAATGCTGGCCGTACTCGCGCCGTACCGGCCGCACCGGTATCGCCTGGTCCGGCTGCTGGAGGTCAGCGGGTTCTCGAAACCGCGGTTCGGTCCTCGGATGTCAGTGCGGGACTACCGGGCGGTCTGAGCGTGACGCGCCTGGCCGGCCTGTCTTGGGCCGAGGTCTGCACCCGTCGCCTCGACCGGCACCAGCTGATCTCGCCGCGGCGCGGGGGCAGCCCCGCCGATGCCGTCGCCGCGATGTGCGGCGCGCATGCCCAGATGCCGTCGGCAGCCGAGCTGTCCATCGGTCTGCGCTGCGGTGGCGTCTCCCGCGCGGACGTCCGGGCGGCGTTGTGGACCCAGCACAGTCTGGTGAGGACCTTCGGGCCGCGCGGCACCGTCCATCTGCTTGCCGCCGCCGACCTGCCGATGTGGACCGGCGCACTCGCGGCGGTACCGCAACGCTCCGGTTTCCCGGCGGACGTGCGGCTGACGCTTGATCAGGTCGAGGACATCGTCGCCGTCATCGGCAGGGTTCTGGACGGGGCCCGGCTGACCGTCGACGAAATGACTGCGGCGATAGTCGCCGCTCTCGGGCCGTGGGCCGGAGACCTGGTGATGCCGGCGTTCAACGGGCTATGGCCCCGTTGGCGACAGGCCATCCAGACCGCGGCGTACCGGGGGGTGCTGTGTTTCGGGCCGAGTCAGGGTCGCAACGTGACGTTCACCAGCCCGGCCCGCTGGTTGCCCGGGTTCCAGCCGGCCGATCCGGAGACTGCTCTCGCCGATCTTCTACGCCGGTACCTGCATGCCTACGGTCCCGCTACGTCCCAGCACTTCGCGCAATGGCTGAATGCGCCGCGAAGCTGGGCCAGTGCCCTGTTCGACTCCCTCGGCGACCGGCTCGAGTCGGTGGAGGTGGAGGGAACGCCGGGGTGGGTGACGGCGGGAGACTCCGAGGGCGGCACCGTCACAGACCTGCCTCGCGTGCGCCTGCTTCCGTATTTCGATCCCTACGTCGTCGGTGGGCAGCCCCGCAGCCTGCTGTTCCCGGGTCGTGCGGCGGAGGGGGCCCTGTCCGGTGGGCAGGCCGGCACTCTCCCGGTATTGCTCGTCGACGGGACGGTCGCTGGGGTGTGGCATCACCGCGTCTCCGGTCGCTTGGTCGACATCACCGTGGAGCCGTTCGGTGATCTCGACGCGCAGCAGCGCCGAGAGCTGGCCGACCAGGTGGCCCGGATCGGGGACATCCTCGAAGGCAGTGCCCAGCTGAGCATCGGGACGGTGGCGGTCGGCGCCCATGCCTGACCTGTCCCCATGTGCCGGGCGTGCTCGCGGAGAATTGCCGCTTCGGTGTCGAGCTCAGCGGACCAGCAGGTGGTCGCCGACGTCCCGCGCGGGGCGGCTAGGAGGTGTTTCGGCCGGGTAGCCCACCGCCACGGCGCCCATGGGCTGCCAGTCGGCCGGCAGGTCCAGCTGCTGCCGTACGACGTCGGCGCAGAACAGCGTGGAGGACACCCAGCAGGAGCCGAGCCCCTCCGCGGCCAGTTGAACGAGCAGGTTCCCGACGCCGGCGCCCATCGCGACCGTGAACATCGTCCGCTCGGCGTCAGCGCGCCGGGAGTCCGGGTATCGGTGCGCTCCGTCGGGCACGAGGCAGGGCACCAGCAACTCGGTCGCCGCGCGCAGGATTCCGCCGCGTCCGAGCCTGCGCTGGATGCTGTCGGGGGAGAACCCGTCGCCGGCGAGATCGGTGGCCCATTGGTCACGCATCGCGTCGAGCAGGCTCGCCCGGACGACCGGCGTGCTGACGTGCACGAACCGCCACGGCACGGTGTGGTGCGGTGCCGGTGCGGTCAGCGCCGCAGCCACCGCACGCCGGAGCAGCTCGGGGGCGACCGGTCGGTCGCTGAAGGTCCGGATGGAGCGGCGGGCGGCGACGACGTCGCGGGTGCCCAGACGGAACATGTCCTGGTCCGCGGGTCGGACCAGCGGCGCAATACCACGACCATCGTCCACAGTAGACAGTCCCCGCACGACAGCAACAGGTACGCCGTCGACCTTGCCCTTCACCAGCTCTGCCGCCGCGGCCACCGAATCCGCATCGGCCATCTCGGTGGCCATGAGGTCGTTGCCGTACGAGTCGACAGTGCCGCGGTGGTCACGGATCGCGGCCATCCCGGCTACCCCGATCGCCACGTCCGTCAGGCCGTTGCGCCACGGTCGGCCCATCGTGTCGCTGACGACGACCGCGACCCGCACACCGAGCAGTTCAGCGATGCGGGAGCGGACGGCGCCGGCCGCCGCGTCGGGATCCTCCGGCAGCAGTGCGAGTTCGTCCGGTCGGACGTTGGACGCGTCGACGCCGGAGGCGGCCAGCACGAAGCCGTGCCGGGTCTGGGTGATCGTCGTGACTCCGAATGTCGCGACCACACGGACGCTCTCGGCCTGCACCGCCGCCTGTCTGGCCGACTCGCGGCCGACGGGGTCGGAGGGAACCGAGACCAGGCGACCCTCCACCTTGGACACTGCCTTGGACGTGACCACGATGATGTCGCCGTCCACCAACCACGGAGCGGCCTCGGCGATGGCCGCACCCAGGTCGTCACCAGGGCGAAACTCCGGTAGCCCGCCGACGGGCAGGATCTGCAGGGGCTTACGCACTTCGGCGGCATTCCTCGGCGAGGGCGAGTGCGGCTGCGGCCATCGCCGCGGTCGTCCCGGCGTCGGTCATCAGGAGCGGTACGGCGCGCACCCGCACCCCCGGTATCTCGGCACGATCGCCGTTGTGCACGAGCCAGCCGTCGAGCACGCCGTCGCCGGTCCGGGAACCGGCGCTGTTGCGGGCACCGTAGTGCTGTCCGACTCCTTCTGCGCTGGTCGGTACGCCGACGGCCGGCAGGCACTTGTCCGCCATCCCGCGGACGGGTGCACCAGCGATGATCGGCGACAGGCCGACGACAGGTGCCTGGCACTCGCGGACGGCCTCACGCAGCCCCGGTACGCCCAGGATCGTGCCGATGCTGACAACCGGGTTGCTCGGCGCGAGCAGCAGCGTGTCGGCGTCGGCGAGCGCATCGAGGACGCCGGCGGCCGGCCTGGCGTCAGCGACACCGACCTGGACGAATTCACGGGGCGTCAGTGCGGCACGATGCCGTACCCACCATTCCTGGAAGTGCAACGCCCGGACGCCTTCACCGGTGTCGACGACGACGTGGGTCTCCACCCGCTCGTCACTCATCGGCAGCAGCGTGATGCCGGGCTGCCAGCGCGCGCACAGGGCCTCCGTGACCGCGGAGAGGGCAAACCCGGCGTCGAGCATGCGCGTGCGGATCAGGTGGGTGGCCAGGTCACGGTCGCCGAGGCCGAACCAGGCCGGCTCCGCGTCGTACGCCGCGAGTTCGTCCTTGACCGTCCAGGTCTCCTCGGCGCGGCCCCAGCCACGCTCGGTGTCGATGCCGCCGCCGAGGGTGTACATCACCGTGTCCAGGTCGGGGCAGACCCGCAGCCCGTGCAGGGTCAGATCATCGCCGGTGTTGACGATCGCGGTGATCCGGTCAGCGCCGCCCACCGCGGCCCGCAGCCCGCTGAGGAATCGCGCCCCCCCGACACCACCGGCCAAGACGACGACATGCACGACGGGCATCGTCTCAGATGACGCGGCCGGCCGAAGCCGGAGCACCTGGCAGGACGAATTGGCAGAAATACCAGACATCGGCTTGACGGCAGGGCAACGACACGCGTGTAATCACACCTATGTGATTCACGGTTTCGGGTGGTCGAGCTCGAAACCGGTGAAGGTCGAGCGCAGCGTGAGAGGACCGGCCAATGGGCGATGTCAGGGGCGACCCGGGTTTGACAGTCCGTGATCTGCGATCCGGGCCGGTCGGGTTCGACCCGTTCGGACCGGAGGAGATCTCGGACTGGCAGGAGCGGGCACTATGCGCTCAGACCGATCCCGAGTCCTTCTTCCCGGAGAAGGGCGGATCGACGCGGGAGGCGAAGAAGATCTGCACGGGCTGCGAAGTTCGAAGCGAGTGCCTCGACTACGCCCTGGCGCATGACGAGCGGTTCGGGATCTGGGGTGGGCTGTCCGAACGGGAGCGCCGCCGGCTGAAGA
Source organism: Geodermatophilaceae bacterium (assembly GCA_013696785.1). Lineage (GTDB taxonomy): Bacteria > Actinomycetota > Actinomycetes > Mycobacteriales > Geodermatophilaceae > JACCTY01. The sequence goes on from JACCXW010000319.1 coordinate 5,244, forward strand.
AGTTGGCCGTCTAGGCCGAGTCTGCGCCGTCTAGACCGGTCTCAGCCCGGGTCGATCTCCTCCGGGTCGCGGCCCAGCAAGTTCGACACCTGCTCCACGATCACGTCGTGCACCAGATCGGCCAGGTCGTGCCGGCCGCGTGCGCGCACTTCCAACGGCCGCCGGTAGACCACGATCCGGGCCGGAACACGTTCCCCCTCGGCCGGCAGCAGCCGGGCGAGGGGAACGTTGCCGTCCTCGACGACATCACTGCCGTGGACGAGCTGCTCGGGGTTGCCGGACTCGACGTAGGGAACCTCCTCGACGGCGAACTCCACGCCCGTGAGCTCCTGCCGCCAGCGCCGTTCCAGGTGCTCCACCGCATCGAGCACGAGGTCGTCGAACTCCTCGGCCCGGGTCCGCGACAGCGGGACTCCGGGCGGGACCAACGGCCGGCGCAGCCCACGCCCCCGCCGGTCCCGAGGGGTGCAGCGACGTCTGCTGGGGGCGGCAGGCACGTCCGGCAGCCTAGTCCGCCCGCCGGCTGGGCCCATGCGAACCTATCGCGGAATGACTCCCCGACGCTGGCGCGAGATCCGCAGCAACAGCGCAGCGATCGCTTCGACCGCGACGTCGAGTTGTGCCTCCACCGGTGGTCCGTCGGGGTCCGGGTTGGTGTCGTCTCCTGACAGTGTGGGCAGCAGGTCGTCGAGCGAGCCGACGATGTCGTAGCCGGCCGCCCGAAGACCCTCGACCATCACGACAGAGCGCCCTGCGGCCCACTCGCGGTCAGCTGCAGGCAGTTTGATCGGAAGGGTTCCGCCGCGATTGACCAGGACCTCCTGGGCGAGGTAGTGCTTGACCGCCTCGTTGTAGAGCGGCCAGCCCACTTCGTCGTCCAGGGCGACGTTCAGCCGGCGCAGGAACGTCGCCTCGGCGGCACCCAGTGAGGTGTTCTGGAAGGCCCCGCTGAGGTCGACCGAGTCGGGCTCGACTCCGACAACGGAGGCGAACCGCCGCCACAGCTCATCCGGCGCGCCATCCCGCGAGGACACGGTGACGACGTGGACCCGCTGCGGTGGGAGCGACCCCGACCAGCGGGCCAGCACCTCGACCGGATCCTGCATCCGCCAGAACATCTGGCCGAGCCCGTGATCGCCTGCGGTCGGGTTACGCACCTCGTTGATGAACTCGTCGAACCGCACGGTGAACCGGTTCTTGACGTCTTCCTGCCACGCGGCGGGAATCTGCCGCGACAGCTCGCGCGCGGTGTAGACGAGGTGAACATCGGCGAAGTCCAGGGCGGCCATCGCGTCCTCGATCTGGGCCGGCTCCGCCGGGCTGAACAGCTCCTGGGAGATGATCACCGGGCCGCTCCACGCCCGAGCCGCGTCGACGAACTCGCGCCACCGTCCTTCCATCAGCGGATCGCGAACTCCGGCGAAACCGGCCTCGCGAAGGTCGAGTGCAGCTTCCACATGCGCGCCGAACGAGTCGCCGGGGTACAGCACCCCTGTCGCGCGCAACGCGTCGCGGTTGTGCCACATGATCCGCTGCAGGTAGGTCGTCCCGGTCTTGGGCGCGCCGATGTGGAAGTACACCGTGGGCCTGCCGCCGGGCTTGTCCGGCCGGGTCGCGGCCGGTGCCGTGGGCGCACGGGCCGGGCGGGAGCCGTGATCGGTCAGCTTCCCCTCAGCCGGTGTCCGTCGATGCCGGAGACCCTGGAGATGCTGGCGGATCCGAGCGTTCAGCGGCGTCATGCCCGGGACCGCGCGGACATGTACCGCCAAGAGGCCGGGCTCATGACCGCACATCGTAGGCATTGCATCCAGGCGACCCAGGTGCGGCGGCGCGACACGGTGGCAGCTTGGCCGTGGCGCCTCGTCCGGGCAGCTATCGTCGGCGCTCGTGAGGCAGGTCCGTCGCTGCTCCCGGTCCGGGTGCGCCAACTCCGCGGTTGCGACGCTGACGTATGTCTACGCAGAGTCCACCGCGGTGGTCGGACCACTCGCGACGTACGCCGAACCGCACAGCTACGACCTCTGTGAGCGGCACGCCGTCCGGCTGACCGTGCCGCGCGGCTGGGAGGTGGTTCGCTACGAGGGCCAGTTCGCCGCGCCCATGCCGAACAGCGATGACCTGCTGGCCCTGGCCGACGCCGTCCGCGAGGCGGCGCGTCCCGAGCGCACCCCGCCGCCGCTGCCACCAGGTCCGTCCGGTCCGGGAACCGGCCGCCGTGGCCATCTCCGGGTGGTGCCGGCGCCGCAGTAGGCTCCCCGACGTGGTGATGGACCTGACCCAGATCGTCAAGGCGTACGACGTCCGCGGCGTCGTACCCGATCAGTTGGACGAGGGCGTCGCCCGCGCCATCGGGGCAGCCTTCGCCCGGTTCGTGGGCGCGCCGGCCGTCGTGACGGCGTACGACATGCGCGAGTCCTCGATCCCGTTGTCTCGCGCGTTCGCGGCGGGTGTCACGAGTCAAGGCGTCGACGTCGTCGAGGCGGGACTCGGATCGACGGACATGCTGTATTTCGCCAGCGGCTTCCTCGACATGCCGGGCGCGATGTTCACGGCCAGTCACAACCCGGCCAAGTACAACGGGATCAAGATGTGCCAGGCCGGTGCGGCCCCGATCGGCCAGGACTCCGGGCTGACCGACATCCGGGACATGGCCGCCGCCGGTCTCCCCGATGCCGAGGGCGAGCCCGGCTCGCTCAGCGGCCGCGACCTGCTCGCCGAGTACGCCGGGTATCTGCGCGGGCTCGTCGACCTGTCGGGCATCCGCCCGCTCACGGTCGTCATAGACGCGGGCAACGGGATGGGTGGGCACACCGTCCCCGCCGTACTGGCCGATCTGCCGCTGCGGGTCGTCCCGATGTACTTCGAACTCGACGGCAACTTTCCCAACCATGAGGCCAATCCGCTGGAACCGGCCAACATCGTCGACCTGCAGCGGCGGGTGGTGGCAGAAGGGGCCGACATCGGGATCGCCTTCGACGGCGATGCCGACCGCTGCTTCATCGTCGACGAACTCGGTCAGCCGGTGTCCCCGTCCGCGGTGACGGCGCTGGTCGCCGTACGAGAGCTCGCGAAGGCGGGGGACGACCCCAGCGACCGGGTGGTCATCCACAACCTGATCTGCTCGAAGGCGGTTCCGGAGATCGTCCGGGAGCACGGCGGTGAGCCGGTCCGCACGCGCGTCGGCCACTCCTTCATCAAAGGGGAGATGGCGCGCACGGGGGCCGTCTTCGGAGGCGAGCACTCCGCGCACTATTACTTCCGCGACTTCTGGCGGGCCGACACCGGCATGCTCGCCGCCATGCACGTGCTCGCCGCCCTGGGGGCGGGCGACGTTGCGTTGTCGGCGCTTGCGGCGGACTACGCGCGCTATCCCGCCTCCGGTGAGATCAACTCCACCGTGGCCGACCAGCAGGGCCGGCTCGGGGCGGTCGAGGAGCACTTCGCAGTCCTGAAGGGGACGAAGGTGGACCACCTCGACGGGCTCACCGTCGACCTGCCCAACGGCAGCTGGTTCAACATCCGGGCGTCGAACACCGAACCGCTGCTGCGGCTGAACGTCGAGGGCCGCGACGAGGCGTCCATGGCCGGGCTGCGCGACGTCGTGCTGGCGATCGTGCGCTCGGAGGCGCCATGACTCTGGACCCCCTGCTGCGCGAGATCCTGGTCTGCCCCACCGAGCATCACGCGCGACTGGAGTACGACGAGACGGCGAGCGAGCTGCTTTGCACCGAGTGCGACCGCGCCTATGCCGTGGATCCCGACGGCATCCCCAACATGCTGATCGACGACGCGAGGCGCCGCGGGAGCGCCTCGGCGTCCTAGCGCGGGACGGGTAGGCGCGGGATCGACGGCAACCCGTTCGACGAGGGCGCTCTTGACGACCCTGCGGCGCTGCTCGCCCGCGACGACCAGCGGCTGTTGCGCTCGACCGCGACCGCGGGGGCGCAGGTCCGGGAGATGACTCAGCTGACTGCCGACGCCGGTGCCCTTCGGCTGGCCGGCGGCGGGGCGCCCCGGTCGATGGTGGTCGTTGCGGACGGGGAGGCCGCGCACGCGCCTGCACTGCTGACGGCACTGGCCGGTCGGCACAGTGCCTGTCCCGTGTTGCGACTCGGGCCCGGACCGCTGCCCAACTGGGTCGGCGCGGCGGACCTGGTCGTCGTGGCCAGTCTCAGCCGGGACCGGGACCCCGAGCTGGCCGTTCTGACCGATGCCGCGGCCCGACGTGGTACGGCGCTGCTCGGGATCGGGCGAGCGGGCAGCGCGCTGCACGAGCGGTGCACGTGGGCCCGGGCACCGTTCGTCGCGATCCCGTCCGAGCGCTCGGACACCAGCGCGCTGTGGTCGCTGCTGACGCCGATCCTGTTGCTGGGCGCGGAACTGCGGCTCACCGACGACAGCCTCGACGGCACGGCCGCGGCGTTGGACGCGATGGCTGAACTCTGCCGCCCGGACGGCGAGTCTTCCGTCAACCCGGCCAAGCTGCTGGCCCTACAGCTGGCATCGGCCCTACCGGTGCTGGTCTCCGATTCGGCGGCGACAGCCGTCGTCGCGGACCGGCTGCGTTCTGGCCTGGCCCGCCTCGCGGGTCTGCCGGCGACGCTGGCTGCGCTGCCTGCCGCACTCGAGGAGGCCTCGGCGTACCTCACCGGTGCGCTGGCGCCCTCGACAGCCGAGCGCGACATCTTCCGCGACCGCGAGGAGGCCGAAGGCGACGCGCCGAGCCTGCGGCTCCTCACGATTCGCGACGAACCGGTCCCCGACGGCGCCCACGAGGCGATCCGCGAGCTGCTGCGCCGGGCGGAGTACGCCGGCGTACCGGTGATGGAATTCACGGCGGAGGGGCCGGACCGGATCGGCCGGCTCGCGGCGCTGATCGCCCTCGCCGACTTCACCTGCGTCTACCTGCGGCTCGGCCTGAAAAGATATGGGGCATGAGTACTGCGGGCGGGACCCGGGCGATTCTCGCGGCGATGTTCGCCAACGCCGGGATCGCGATCGCCAAGTTCGTCGCGTTCCTGATCACCGGTGCGTCCTCGATGCTCGCCGAGTCGGTGCACTCCGTGGCCGACACGAGCAATCAGGCGTTGCTCCTGCTCGGCGGGAAGAGGTCCAAGCGCGCGGCCACCGAGGAGCACCCCTTCGGTTACGGCCGGGAGCGCTACATCTACGCCTTCATCGTGTCCATCGTGCTGTTCAGTCTCGGCGGCCTGTTCGCTCTGTACGAGGGGTACCACAAGATCCAGCAGGTGCTCGACGGCGAGAGCGAACTGGTCAGCCCCGTCGTCGCCATCATCGTCCTCGTGGTCGCCATCGGGCTGGAGACGTTCTCGCTGCGGACTGCGATCAAGGAGTCCAACCACGTTCGAGGTTCGCAGTCGTGGGTGCAGTTCATCCGCCATTCTCGGGCTCCGGAACTTCCCGTCGTACTGCTGGAGGACGTCGGCGCCGAGATCGGGCTGATCCTGGCCCTGATCGGGGTCGGGCTGTCGGCGATCACCGGCGACGGCATCTACGACGGCCTCGGCACGATGGCGATCGGTCTGCTGCTGGTCATCATTGCGGTGATCCTGGCGATCGAGACCAAGAGCCTGCTGCTCGGTGAGTCTGCGACGGGCGGCGACGTGGCCAAGATCCGGGCCGCGATCACCTCCGGCGGCGACGTCGAGGACATCATCCACATGCGGACCATGCACCTCGGCCCCGACGAGCTGCTTGTCGCGGCGAAGATCGCCGTCGCTGGGAACGCCACAGCCGCGGACGTCGCGGCGAGCATCGACGCCGCCGAGCAGCGGATCAGGGCCGCGGTCCCGATCGCGAGGGTCATCTACCTCGAGCCCGACCTGCGCCGGGCGGTGGTCTCCGAGCCCGGCCCCGGCGGTGGATGACCGTTCCCGGCTGGGACCGGCGCAACGTGAGCGGGACCTGCGCCGGCTTTCCACCGAAATCTTCGACGTGGTGGTCGTGGGCGGCGGTGTCACCGGGGCGGGGGCGGCGCTCGACGCGGCCAGCCGTGGACTGACAGTCGCGCTCGTAGAGGCTCGGGACTGGGCGGCCGGTACGTCGAGCCGCTCGAGCAAACTCATCCACGGCGGGTTGCGGTACCTGGAGCAGCTGGACCTGCCGCTGGTGCGGGAGGCGTTGGTCGAGCGGGGCGGGCAACTGCGCACCATCGCGCCGCATGTCGTGCGCCCGCTGCCGTTCCTGTTGCCGCTGACCGCTCCGATCTGGCAGCGCGCTTACTTCGGCGCCGGCGTCCTGCTCTACGACGTGCTCTCCTCGACATTCGGTGCGGCCGGCGGCGTGCCCCGGCATCGGCACCTGTCCAAGCGGGCGGCGCTGGCGGCCTTTCCCGGCCTCCGCCCGGACCGGCTGCGCGGGGCGATCCGTTTCTACGACGCCCAGGTCGACGACGCCCGGCACACGCTGTCCCTGGCGCGGACGGCCGCGGCGTACGGCTGCGCCGCCGTGAGCAGTGCCCGCGTCGTCGACCTGCTCCGATCCGGGACCGCCGTCAGCGGGGTTCGGGTGCGCTGCCTCGAGACGGGGGAGGCGATCGACGTCCGGTCCCGGTCGGTGATTGCCGCGACGGGCGTGTGGAGCGACGACATCGGTGACATGTTGGGCGGCCCGATCAGCGTGCGGGTCAGGGCGTCGAAGGGAGTCCACCTCGTCGTCGCCCGTGATCGGATCGACGGCAGCGCCGGCCTGATCCTGCGCACCGAGACCAGCGTGCTCTTCGTCATCCCGTGGGGCTCGCACTGGATCATCGGGACCACTGACACGGATTGGAACCTGGACCGGGCGCACCCCGCCGCCAGTTCCGCCGACATCGACTACCTGTTGGAGCGCGTGAACCGGGTGCTGGCCAGGCCGCTGCTGCGTTCCGACATCGAGGGCGTCTACGCCGGACTTCGACCGTTGCTGGCCGGCGAATCCGATGCCACCAGCCGGCTGTCCCGCGAGCACACCGTCGTCACGCCGGCACCTGGCCTGGTGCTCGTCGCCGGCGGCAAGTACACGACCTACCGGGTGATGGGTGCGGATGCAGTAGACGCTGCGACTGTCGAGTTTCGCGGTGTTACGCGTAGCCGTACAGCGCGGCTGCCGCTGATAGGTGCTCGTTTGTCCTTGGACCGGACAATGCTGGCACAGCGATACGAGGTCGCACGGTCCACTGTGGACGCCCTGCTGGCGAGGTACGGCGACAGGGTGGGGGAGCTGCTCGAACTCATGGCTGAGCAGCCCGAGCTGGCCCGGCCGCTGCCCGGAGCCGGGGACCACCTGGCCGTGGAGGTGCACTACGCCGCCCTGGCCGAGGGCGCGTTGCACCTGGACGACGTACTTACCCGGCGTACCCGCATCTCCGTGCAGACGCCGCACCGCGGCCTGGAATCCGCCGAGCGGGTCGCCGCCCTGATGGCGCCGGTGCTCGGGTGGTCGGCAGCGGTCCGTGACCGGGAGATCGAGCACTACCGCGCCCGGGTCGCTGCCGAGCTGGAGTCCCAGCGGATGCCCGACGACCGCACCGCGGACGCCGCGCGACTGGGGGCCCCCGACGTTCGCGCCGGCGGGTGACGAGCCGCTACAGCGTCAGCGTCGCGAGGACTGTGCCGGCCGCGTCGAACGCGGTGATCGCGTAGGGGCCGTCCACCCCGGCCGAGGAGCCAGGGAAGAACTGCCCGAACAGCCGCTCTCCCGGCCGCGGACCGTTCACCGACAGCACCGCATCCACGCTCACGCCGTCCGGACCGAGGATGGTGACACGGTCGGTCCCCGGCGGTGCGACGCCGCCCACCGTCGTTCCCGCGGGATGATCAGGCGGTCCATCCGCAAAGGACGTCATGCCCGACAGCTGTCCGAGCGGCGCCAGGGCGAAGCTGCCGCTTCCGGCACCATCGCTGGGGTCCACGGTGATCAGCGCGCTGCAGGACTGCGCTCCCTCGTCGGGGTAGTCAGGATCGACGCCGACGCCGAACGCCCATCGGTAGTCGTCCACGATCGCGCTGACGATCAGCGCGCCCGGCGGGCAGCCGACCTCGTGGGGTTTCGGCTCTCTCGTGATGGATGCGAGTCGCATCGCCTCCAGTTCGGCCGCCGTTCCGATGCGCAGGCTCTCCACGACCTGGTCGATGAGTTCATCCGAGCCGCCATAGGCGATGACAGACAGGACCACGCCGTTCTCCGCCCAGACCCGGCCACGCGCGCCCTGACCGAGCCCGATCCCATCCATCTGGCCCACCGAGCCCGGCTGCCCCCGCACCAGCGTGCCGCCGGGATCATCGGCCCAGAATCCCCACAGTGCCGCCAGCCGGGGATCCGCTTTGACGGCCGAGACGAAGATGGTCGCCGAGTCGGTGCCCAGCCGGAGCCGCTCGCCGACGCCGAGGTACGGCCCGTCGCGAGGGCTGCTGACGAGGAGCGGCTCCAGCCCAGCGGGGATCCCTGCCGGGGCGACGGTCGCCGTGTCCGTGCTGACGTCCGCGGCCTCCGCCGCCTCGACCATTTGCTCGTCGCTCAGGCCGCGCCCGATCACGAACGCCACGTAGTCGTTGTCGAACTCGGGTAGCGCTACCCAGGTGGTGTTTCCGTCATGGACAAGGAAGCCGGTCCCGTCCCCGATATCCACGTCACGAGGACCCTCGGGACTGTCTGGGGGACCACCGCGCACCGCCGAGCCGATGCTGCTGCCCACGAGAAGGACAGGTCCGTCCAGGGTGTCGGGCAACGCGGGATCGCCGTACAGGGTTGCCATGGCGGGCGGGTACGCGCGCGCTGGCGGGTTGTAGCTGAACTCCGTCAGACGTAGGTCTACGGGCATCGGGTCGAGAACCCACGGCGTCGAGCGTCTGCGGCTCGACGACGAGTTCCGGGCCAATGGCCGCCGGCCGGTCCGGGCCGTTGTCGTCCAGCGCCGGGGGGGCAACGGGCGCGGTGCCGCAGCCGGCCAGCAGCATGGCCATCCCCGCCGATACGCCGAGGACGGCACGTCGACCGAGCAGCCGGCCCGGCTTCATGCCGTGACCATGGCAAGGACGGCACCCGCGGCGTCGAATGCGGTGACCTCGTAGGGACCGACGAACGCCGTCACATTCCCTGTGAAGAACTGCCCGAACAGCCGCTCGCCCGGCCGCGGGCCGTCCACCGAAAGCACCGCATCCACGACGACGCCGTCCGGGTCGGTGATGGAGACCCGGGCGGTCCCCGGTGGCGCGACACCGCCGAGGATGGTTCCGTCCAGCCCGCTCGGCAGACCCCCTATTCCGCTCGTGTTACTGCTGAGCTGGCCGAGCGGCGCGAGATTGAAGCTGCCGATGCCGCCGCCGGTGGTTCCCTCGCCAGTTACCAGCGCCGTACAGGACTCCGACCTTTCGACTGGGTTGCCGGGAAGCGTCCCGACGCCGAGCACCCAGCGCACGTCCCCCTGCACCGCGCTCACGACGCGGGACCCCGGCGGACAGCCGATCTCCTCGGCGGTCGGGTTCCGTTCAAGAAGCCCGCCCTGCATCGAAGCGAGTTCAGCTTCGGTCCCCACTCGGAGGCCGTTCACCACGTCGTCGAGGTACGCGATTGCGCTGCCGCGGGCTTGAACCGAGAACACCATCCCGGCCTCCGCCCACACGCGCGCCGGCTCGGCATCATCGCCCGGGTTGCCGACGAGGTCTCCGGCCGAGCCCGGTTGACCCCGGATCATCGTGCCGTCGGAGTCGGCCGCCCAGAAGCCCCACATCGCGGCGAGCCGTGGATCCGCGCGAACGATGTAGCCGATCACTCGGGCGTGGCTTCCGTCCAAAACTTCGAGGACAAGGGTTTCGCCGACACCCAATGCGTAGGGACCATCGCGTCCGCCGGCGCTGATGAGGGGCTGCAGACCGGCCGGCACCGAATCCGCGGCGATGGCAGTCGAGTTGCCGGTGAACTGGGCTCCGGCAGCGGCCCGGATCAGCTCCTGGTCGTCAACTCCGCGGCCGACCACGAACTCCACGTAGTCCTGCCCGTCCGATGTGTCAGCGACCCAGGTCCAGTCTGCTTCGCCGATCAGGAAGCCGTCATGGTCACCCAGATCGACGACGCGACCGTCCTCGGCGCTTCCCGGGGGACCGCCTATCGACGCGGAGCGCGCAGTGCTGCCGACGAGCAGGAGCGGGCCGTCGAGAGTGTCGCCAAGGTCGGGATCGCCATACAGCGTTGCCTGCTGTCCGGGGTGCCCGTCGTAGGGCGGGTTGAGGCTGGCGTGTCGTACCCG
>JACCXW010000341.1 GCA_013696785.1 Geodermatophilaceae bacterium
GGGTAGCTGAACCGGACGTCGTCGAAGGTCATGGTCACCGGCCCGTCCGGTACCGGACGAGGGTTTGCCGGCTCGCCGATGAGCGGCACCAGATCGAGCACCTCGAAGACCCGCTCGAAGCTCACCAGCGCCGTCATGACCTCCAGCCGCGCGCTGGCCAGGGCGGTCAGCGGGGCGTAGAGCCGCGCCAGCAGGAGGGCCAGCGCGACGACGTCCCCGGCGTCGAGATTCCCGCGCAGCGCGAGGTATCCGCCGAGGCCGTAGACCAGCGCCAAGGCCAACGCCGAGACGAGGAGCAGGGCCGTCACGAACACCCACTGGTACATGGCCGTGCGCACCCCGATGTCGCGGACCCGGCTCGCCCGCGTCGTGAACTCGAACGCCTCGTCCGCGGGGCGGCCGAACAGTTTTACCAGGGTGGCTCCGGGCGCGGAGAACCGCTCGGTCATCTGGGTGGTCATTGCCGAGTTGTGGTTGGCCGCCTCCCGTTCCATCGCCGCCAGCTGCCGGCCCATCCGGCGGGCCGGCAGCACGAAGACCGGCAGCAGGATCAGCGCCAGCACCGTGACCTGCCACGACAGTTGCAGCATGACGGCAAGCGTCAGCACGAGCGCCACGAGATTGGTCACGACGCCGGACAACGTGTCACTGAACGCACGCTGCGCCCCGATGACGTCATTGTTCAGGCGGCTCACCAGAGCGCCGGTCCGCGTCCTGGTGAAGAACGCCACCGGCATCCGCTGCACGTGGGTGAAGACCGCGCGCCGCAGATCGAGGATCAGACCCTCCCCGATGCGCGAGGACAGCCAGCGGCTGAACAGTCCGACGGCCGCTTCGAGTACGGCGATGACAGCGATGATCACGGACAGGGTCACGACCGTGGAGACCTCGCCGTTGTCGACGATGGCGTTGACCACGCGACCTGCAAGGACCGGCGTGGCCACGACCAGCACGGCCGACAGAACGCTCAGTATCAAGAAGATGGTCAGGTCGCGGCGGTGCGGTCCGGCGAAGACGAGGATGCGGCGCACCGTCTTTACCGAGAACTTCCGGCGATCCCCGTCCTGGTTCATCGTGTGGTACAGCGACATCCACGCGGTGACTTCCATGCTCACGGTGATCTCCTCGACGGGTCGACAAGCCGAGCGTGACAGAAGATGCCGACGAAATCCTCAGCAATAAGGCCCGGTACAGGTAGGTCCGGAGTCGTAGCCCGCGTCGCAGTCAGTCCCAGGCGATGTCGAACTCGTTGCCCTCGGGATCGCCCATCATGATCCACCGGATGTCGCCGAGCTGCCCGTCGCCCAGCCTCGTCGCGCCGAGGCCGACCAGCCTGGCTGCTTCGGCCTCGGGATCGGCGACGTGCAGGTCGAGGAGCATCCGGTTCTTGCCGAGTTTGGCGTCCTCCACCGCCTGGACCAGCAGCACCGGTGATCCGCTTCCGGCCGGCGGGGTCAGCACCTCGAACTGCCCGACTGACGCCCGGCGGTCGTAGTGCAGCGCAGCGGCCCAGAACTGCGCCACCCGGGCGGCATCGCGGGCGTCCAGCACGAACACGAGGCCCGGCGGCCGAGGCTGGTCGGTGGTGGCATCGTCGACGCTCATCAACACTCCTTCTATGGCGAAGCAGGTGGGCAACGTCGCCAGGGTGCCGGTCAGGTACGACGAACTGCCGCTGCCCAGAAGATCCCGAAGAGTGACAAAGGGAGCGCCGAGCGTCATCCGGCCAAGGAGATCTCCTCGGAGTTCCACAGCGGGCCGGCGCCGGCGGCATTCGGCAAGATGCCGGTGAACCTGCTGCTCCACGCCGTGAAGGTCGGGACCTGGTAGAGCGGGATCGTCGCCAGTTCCTCCCAGAGGATCCGGTCCGCGTCGTTGGCCAGCCGCGCGGAGGCGTCTTCGTCCAGCTCGGTGGTCAGCTGATCGAGCAGGTTGTCGACCTGGGCATTGTGCACGCCGGCGTAGTTCTGCGCGCCCCCGGTCCTGTACAAGGACACGTTGCCGGACACGTACGGCGATGACTGCCACGCGAACAGAGCGACGTCGAAGCCTCGGCTCTCCAGACTGGTCGCCGCGTCGGCGCCCTCGAAGATGTCCCGGTCGATCACCGTCTCTATGTCGAAGCCGGCCTCGCGCACCTGAGCCGCGACCACCGCGATCGTGTCGGCTCGCAGCGGGTCGTTGGGCAATGTGGAGAGCTGGAGCGCCAGCCT
>JACCXW010000347.1 GCA_013696785.1 Geodermatophilaceae bacterium
TCCTCGGCCTACCTGACCATGCTAAGCCGCAACTGATCGGCGCGGGAGCAGACGATCAGGCCCGCTGACAGGCCGTGAGCGCCGGTGATTGCGGACGATTAGCAGGAGACAGTCATCTACGCGCGTATGGCGCAAGTCCGTCGTGATTTGCCGTGCACTCGACAAATCGAGGCCCTGCGACGCGGGGCGATCCCGGGGTGGATGCGATCGCCGGTATCTCGATCGTGGCCGCGGTCGGGGGACTTCTCCCGGTTCCACGACCCTCACAAGCTCGTCGCCTACGTCGGGTTGAACCCCAGGGTTCGCCAGTCCGGGAACTCCGCGCCGGTGCACGGACGGATCAGCAAGGCCGGCCGGGCCCAGGTTCGCGGCGTGCTGGTAGAAGCGGCCTGGTCGGCCAGCCGGGCGCCCGGGCCGTTGCGGGCGTTCTACCAACGGATCAAGACCCGCCGCGGCTTTCAGACCGCCGTCGTGGCCACCGCCCGCCTCGCCGCGGTGGTAACTCAGCCCTGCAGACTGCGAGCCTTCCCGGTCACAACGGCGCTCCCATTTAGTTTCAGCGTTCTGGACTGCGAGCCTGCTCATCCGCGGTCTAGGTGGCCATGATCGTTGAGGGGACACCCGCCAGGGGGTCTCGTCGTCTGTCCATAGTGGACGGTCACTGCTAACAAACTGCTAACGGACTTGTTAGCACGGGCCGATACCAGACATGACGGCCGCTCTGCGGACGACCGGGAAACAGCAGGTCAGAGGGCATATTCGCAGACTCGGCATGACTGCCCGATACCGGCATGGCGGGTGTTCAAGTCCCCCCTCGGACACAGTTGATTTGCGGTCTCACCTCACCCGAACCGGATGTCGACGAACACCGGTCTGTGGTCGGAACCGGGTTCGTTGCGTCGCGCGTTCGGATTCTCCGTGATGGAGGGAACATCGGTGTCGCCGGTTCCGACGTCCCCGGCCGCGACCACGCGAACGACGGCATGGCTGACCAGGATGTGGTCGATCAGCTCGGGCCGTCCTCGATAGATGCGGGTGAAACGCTGCTCTGCCGGGATCAGCGGGGCGAGGTTCCACAGCCGCTGGCCGTCGCCCTGGTCAGGTGGGTCGAAGCCGCCGGTGCCGATCTCCGATCCCGGTGGTCCGAGCAGGATCTGTGTCGTCGCGGCAGCGGCTTCGTCGTTGAGATCCCCCAGCACGACGAGCGCGCGCTGCTGCCCCTGGTCGTCGAGCAGCGCGGTGGCCCGGTCGCGGACAGTGGCCGCCTCGGCTGCGCGCCGGTTGAGCGCGAACACCGCGTACCTGGCCCGCTCGCCCTCGCTATTGGTCGAGAACCGGCCGTTGGGGTAGCCCGGGAGCTTGGACTTCAGGTGACACGTCAGCAGCTCCAGCGAGCGGCCGGAGACATCCACCCGGACCTGCAACGCCGGTCGGCCCATCGCCGAGAGAACGGCGTCGGTGTCGTCGACCTGGATCGGTCGCAGTCCTGCGGGGAACGCTGACACCTGATCGACCTCGGTCAGGGGCAGTCGGGAGAGGTAGCCGACCCGGATGTCGCGGTCGTCAGGATCGGCCAGTGCCACATGCCAGTCGCCATCGAGCCGGGCCACCAGGTCGGTCAGGGCCTCGGGTGCGCCGATCTCCTGCACCGCGAGCACGTCCGGTGCCAAGGATGTGATCGTGTCGGCCAGCGCGTCGAGCTTGGCGGCGTATGCCTCCTCCGTCTGTGGTCCCGACGGACCTCCGGGCAGGAACAGGTTCTCCACGTTCCAGGTGCCGATCCTGACCATCACACGCTCCTCTCAGCGAGTACGGTGTCCGGACATCCTTGGCATCGGGAACCTGGAGGATCTGTGCGGCTGCTCCGAATGATTCTGCTGTGTGTGACGATGTTCGCAGTCTCCACCGGCACGCTGGCATCGAACGCCGCTGGCGCGGTTGTAGCGCGGGAAAGCCTGATCCAGGGGCAGGTGAATTTGTGCAAGACCGGACTGCCCATCGTTCCCGGAGTCCCAGGCGCACATGGTTATGTCAGCGTCGGTGACGTCGGCGCCTCGACAGTGGTGACCGTCTCACTGAGAAATGCGATACCGAACACCCGGTATGCAATCGACCACTATCAAACGCCTAGCGGTGCCGGGTGTAACAACGCGGACCTGTGGTTCACGACCAACTCCGCCGGCAATGCGACCGGTGTATTCCGTGTCGATCTGCAGCCGGACACCGAGGGCCTTGCCGTTATCGTCATCAACTACGTGAGTGACGACTTTTACCAGATAACGCGAATCCTGGTGTAGGTCTCAGCACTGGGCCTGCGCCCTGCTCGGGACGAGCGCGGACGTGTGCCGGCGACTCCCCGTCGTACCGAACTCCTGCCTGGCACGCTGCAGGAGTTGGTCGGCCAGGACGGTGTCTGACGCCGCGTCCGAGACCTTCGATCCCCCGCTTCGAGACGTCCAGACGATCGTGCTCTCATAGCGGCAACTCCGCGCTTGGAGCAAGACCGTCGTCCCGGACGGCAGCCGGAATGTCAGCTCGACCAATCGGCTCCCGGAGTCCATAGCGCGGACGAGCTCAGGCAATCGGCTGCTCGACTCCATGACGTGCGGACAGATCGGGTCACCCGACGGCCCCGACCGCACGTCCATCGTGTCCCCGACGCAGCGGACCTCCGTTGCCTGCCAGCAGTGTCGGACGGCCGGGCCGCTCGAGGAGCATTCCCACAGGCCGTGCGCCGTAGCCACCAGACTGCAGCCTTCACCGCAGGTGCCCCAGCCCAGCGGCCGCTCTCCCGGCGCCAACATCAACTGCCGGCTCAGCTCTGCAGGCAGGGTGTGAGTCCAATGGCGGAAACCGCGCATCGTGGACCTCCTCGACAGGAGGAGCCTGACGACTGGAAGAGAGACCCACATCCCCCGGCCGTGGGGTACGAGGGGGGACGGCGCGGCGGGTGCGCGGTTTGCCACGCTTGGCAGTTCACGGAAGGGTGGCAAACCCCGCACCAGGCCGAGGATGTCGCTGTGATCGCTACCCGCTCGAGCACCGTTGACGACGTCGTACGGCGAAGCGCCCTGCGTCACCCGGGGCGCACAGCACTCCTGTTCCAGGACCGCACGTGGACGTACCGGGAGCTGGACGACGCCGTGACCCGGGCGGCCGGCGTACTGCTCGATCTCGGCCTGGCTCAAGGTGATCGCGTGGCGGCGTACGGGAAGAACTCCGACGCCTATCTCCTCGGCTTCCTCGGCTGTGCACGGGCGGGACTCATCCACGTCCCGATCAACTACAACCTGACCGGTGACGAGCTGTCCTATCTCGTGGACCAGTCCGGCAGCCGGGCAGCGCTCACCGATCCGGCCCTCGCCGGGAAGTTCGACGAGATCGAGCACTCGCTGGAGACCGTGCTGGTGCTTCGCGACGGCGACGGATCCCTGCTCGACCAATCGCGGACCGGTCCGCTGCCCGCCGTGGACGTCACCGTTGCCGACACCGACCTCGTCCAATTGCTGTACACGTCCGGGACCACCGCGCGGCCCAAGGGCGCCATGATGACGCACCGCGCGTTCGTGCACGAGTACGTCTCCGTCATCCTGTCCGAGGACTTCAGCTCCGACGACGTCGCCCTGCACGCGATGCCGCTGTACCACTCGGCCGGAATGCACGCGTTTCTGTTGCCATACCTGGCCATCGGCGCGGTCAACCACCTGATGGAAGCACCCGACGTCCCAGAGATCCTGCGTCGGATCGAGGCGGACTCGATCAGCTCGTTGTTCCTCGCACCGACGGTGTGGGTGCCGCTGTCCAATCACGCCGACCTCGCGACTCGCGACCTGTCGTCGCTGCACAAGGCGTACTACGGCGCGTCGATCATGCCGCAGCCGGTGCTACAGCGACTGCAGAAGAGGCTGCCCGATCTCGGCTTCTACAACTGCTTCGGGCAGTCCGAGATCGGCCCGCTAGCCACCGTTCTCGGTCCGGAGGAGCACGCGGCCCGCCCCGAGTCGTGCGGCCGCGCCGTGTTGTTCGTCGAACTGCGGGTGGTCGACGGCGACGGGAACGACGTGCCGCCCGGCGAGCTCGGGGAGGTCGTGTACCGGTCCCCGCAGCTGTGCGAGGGCTACTGGGACAAGCCCGAGGAGACCGCGGAGGCGTTCTACGGCGGCTGGTTCCACTCCGGCGACCTCGTCCGCGCCGACGCCGATGGCTTCATCACCGTCGTCGACCGAATCAAGGACGTCATCAACACCGGCGGTGTCCTGGTCGCCTCCCGTGAGGTCGAGGACGCGCTCTACGACCATCCGGCCGTGGCCGAGGCCGCCGTCATCAGTACGCCGGATGAGCGTTGGATCGAGGCGATCACAGCGTTCGTCGTAGTCAAGGACGAGGTGACGGCCGAGGCGCTGATCGCGCATGTGCGCGGGAAGTTGGCGGGCTTCAAGGTCCCGAAGCGGGTGCTGTTCGTCGACGAGCTGCCGCGGAACGCGTCGGGCAAGTTGCTCAAGCGCGTCCTGCGCGACGGGCTGGCCGAGTCCTGAGCCTGCGCGCGCTGACGTTGGCCGGTCCGGTGCTCTTCACCGGGAGCTGGCTGCTGCTCGGGCTGAGCCACGACGGCTACTCCCAGGTGCGGGGGTCGATCAGCGTGCTGGCGGGGTACGGGGCGCCGTACGCGTGGGTGCTCACGGTCGCGTTCCTGGTGCAGGCGGCCGCGATGGCCAGCGCCGGCTGGTTGCTGCGACGGACAGCCGGCTCGGCAGCAGGGCTGCTCGCCGTCAATGCGGTCGCGACAATCGTCGTCGCCACCGCGCGGATCGGCTGCAACGGCGGTGACGCCGACTGGTGTACGCCGAGCGCGCATCCGCTGTCGGAGGGCGTGCACACGGTCGCCGCGACGACCGCGCTCGCCACGCTGTCGCTCGCACCGCTCGCTTTCGGCCTGCGCCGTGATCGGAAGCACTCGCCCGTCGCACTGGCTTGTTTCGCCGTGATGGCGCCGCTGCTGGTCGCCTTCGGAGTCCTTGCCGGGACCGGGTGGGCGGAGAAGGCTGTAGTCACGATCGGGATCTTCTGGGCGGCGCTGACCGCGTCGCGGTACGCCGGGGCCTGAGTCGATCGGCCGGTGGCCATCACGTGCGCCGCGCGGCCGGGACAGCGGTCCGGAAGCAGGATCCGCGCCCCCCAGCACTGGCGCCATACGAGAAACGTCGTATGGCTGCGCGCCGATCACAGGCATCAGCGTGGACCTCGTGCCACCACTGGCACCCGACCCCCGGAGGCTCTCATGCGGAACGTCTTGAGTCGAGGCGGCGGCTGCGTCGCCCCCGTGCCGATCGCTGCCACCGAGCGCACCTGCCATCCCCGCCAGCCGGCGTGTCAGAACCGGTACGTACCTCTCGTTCGCTCCATGACGGGAGCGGGTCTCACTCTGATGCTCGGTGCCGCGCTCCTGGTGGGAACCTCCGGAGCTTCCAGCGCGAACGTCGATGACACCCCGAACGCCGTCCTGGCCTGGAATGCCAACGCAGCGGACGCGGCCATCGCAGCGTGCATTGCTCCGTTGGACAATCCGCTGCACGAGTCACATCTGTACGCGATGACACAGATCGCGGTCCATGACGCCCTGAATGCCATCGATCTGCGCTCGAGGCCTTACGCGTTCTTCGGGCGCGCACCGGCCACCACCTCGCCCGAAGCCGCTGTGGCGGCCGCTGCGCGGGGCGTGCTGGTGCCGGTTCTCGGGCAGCTGACGTCACCCTTCGGTCAGGAGTGCATCGATGCCGGCGTCGCCGTCGTCGAGGCCGACTACGATGCCGCGATCGCGGCCATACCCGCCGGTCCGGCCAGGGCGCTCGGGATCGCCGTCGGCCGAGCGGCCGCTGCGGCAATCGTGGCTGCGCGGGTCGACGACGGGTCGGACACGCCGTTGCAGGACTTTGACTACCCGCAGGGAACCGAACCTGGCGAGTACCGCTTCACACCAGGGCAGACCTTCGCGTTCGCTCCCGGGTGGGGCGAGGTGACGCCGTTCGTGCTGACCGACAGCGCGCAGTACCGGCCGGGACCGCCCTACCCGGTGGACAGCAAGAAGTACGCCGCGGACTTCGTCGAGGTCAAGGCTCTCGGAGGCGATGACGTGACCACGCCCAGCGCCCGGACGGACGAGCAAACGGAGATCGCGTGCTTCTGGCTGGTGAGCTCACCGTTGATGTGGAACCAGATCGCCCGAACGGTCGCCGGGTCCGAGCACCTCGACCTGTGGGACAGCTCGCGGCTGTTAGGGCTGCTCAACATGGCTCTCGCCGACGGTTACGTCGGCTCCTTCGACACCAAGTACGCCGACAACTTCTGGCGTCCCGTGACTGCCATCCAGGCCGCCCGGACCGACGGCAACCCCCTGACGGTGGCCGACCCGGCGTGGACTCCCCTGGTGCCGACGCCGCCCATCCCGGATCACGACGCAGCGCACGCCGCCGAAGGTGGTGCGGGCGCGGCTGTCCTGGCGGGATTCTTCGGCACCAACAGCATCCCGTTCGCGGCGGACAGCATCGCGCTGCCCGAAGGGGTCTGCAACGACCCCGAGCCGGTGGTCCGGCACTTC
>JACCXW010000476.1 GCA_013696785.1 Geodermatophilaceae bacterium
CTTGAAACCTGGAAGGTCATACAACAACGACGTAGCGTCACTCACCGGTGGCCTCCTGCCGATCGTCCTAGACACCGATCAGCGTGGGAGGCCACCTCCCAATCACAGCGGTACAACACGCCGGCCCTCACCCTCCACCGCGAAGAGCCTGGCAATTCGTGCCCCACCTTGTCCAGAACGAGCAGTTCGGCCCCGGGGATCTCCTTCTGCAAGGCTCGCCCGTGCGCGAGTGGAAACACCGGATCGCACTCGCCGTGCACCACAAGGGTGGGCACGTGAATCTCGCCCAGACGATGGCGGTTCGGCTCGCCGAAGGCCATGACGAAGTGGTTCGTCAGGCAGGAAGCGATGTTCGCGGTCCGCGCGATGTCCCGCTCGGCTATCGCCCGCATCGCTGCCTCGTCGTAGTACGGCGATCCGCCGCCGTACACCCTCATCAGACCGACGATGAACGCCACGACCGCGGCCGGGTCAGCGGGGTCCGGGCCGCCTGCGGAGGTGTAGCCGATGGCCTCGTCCGACATCGGCGGCAGATCCGCGCCGCCCGGCGTCGTCGAGATCAAGGTGAGTGACGCCACCCGGGCGGCATGCTGAAGCGCGGCGACCGTGACGATGGCGCCGGCCATCGACCGGCCCACCAGGTGTGCGCGCTCGATGCCGAGCGCATCGAGGATGCCGATCACCTCGTCGGCCAGGGTCGGCAGCGAGTATCCCGGCTGCCCCGGCGGATAGGCGACAGACCTGCCGGTGTCGCGGTTGTCGAACCGGATGACGTACCGTCCGCTCGCACTGATCCGCTCGCACAGCTCCTCCTCCCACCACGGCCGAGGCGGATGCCCGTGGACGAGCACGATGGCCGGATCGGCTGGCGGGCCGAATGTTTCGACGCAGAGATCGACGCCGTTGGCGGCGATGATGGACCCGGGCATGGTGGCGTCGCCGGACTATTTGCGGGTGAAGTGCTCGCGCCGACCGGCTCTGGTCAGTCGCAGCCACTCACGCAGCCCGGCCGGGTCGCGGCGCTGCACCAGGAAGTACCAGCCGAAGCGGACCCACTCCAACGGCAGCAGCCAGCGCATCCCCGGCTGCGCCATGAGGTAACCGCGGTTGCGGTAGGTGTAGTACCGCTTCGTCTCGTCGTCGGGGTACTGCGCAGACAGCCGCCCGCCCAGGATCGGCTTGAACTCCTCGGTTCCGCTCGGATGGATGTACGACGTCCGCAGGCAGGTCCCGAACGCGATCCCCGAGCGCTGCAGCCGGCGGTGCATCTCCGTCTCGTCTCCGCGGCTGAACAACCGCAGATCCGGTACGCCGATCCGCTCCAAGGTCTCGGCCCGGAACAGTGCGCCGTTGAACAACGAGGCGTACCCGGGTAACACCTCCGCGGTACCGAGCTGCGCGGGATCCCGGCGCCAGCGCAACCCCCGGCGCAGCGGGAAGGCGAGCCGCGTCGGGTCGGCCAGGTCGGACACCAGCGGGGACACCTCCCCGAGCTGAAACTGCCGCGCGCAGTCCAGCAGCGTGGCGAGCACCTCGTCGTCGCCCGGCCGCCCATCGTCGTCCGCGCACCACACCCAGCCCGCACCCATGGCCAGGGCGTGCAGCATGCCCAAAGCGAAACCTCCGGCACCGCCCAGATTCCGTTGCGACAGCAGGTACGTCGTCGGCAGGCCACCCGCCCGTACGACGTCCTCGGCCGGGTCGTCGACCCCGTTGTCCACGACGACGAGGTGATCGATGGCGCGCGTCTGGGTCGACAGGGCGCGCAGGCTGGCACCCAACTGGTCGCGGCGGTTCATGGTGACGATCACGGCGACCACGGAGTCCGGCCCCAACACTGCGGTCATCTGGGCCGGCCTCCCTGCGGGGGCCGCTTCGGTCCTGGCTTGCGCTTCTTGTACTCCTCCAACACCTCGTCGAGAGGGCCGTGCATCTTCACCTGGCCGTGCTCGAGCCAGATCCCGGTGTCACACAGCTCCCGCAACAACTCGTCGGAGTGCGAGGCGAACACCAGCAGCCCCGCCCGATCCACGAGGTCGGTAAGCCGGCCGCGCGCCTTCTGCAGAAAAGCGGCGTCCACCGCGCCGATTCCCTCGTCCAGCAACAGGATTTCAGGATCGATGCTGGTCACGACACCCAGCGCCAGCCGCACCCGCATACCCGTGCTGTACGTCCGCAGCGGCAACCTCAGATAGTCGCCCAGCTCGGTGAATTCGGCGATGTCCTCCACCCGGGCGTCCATCTGCTTGCGGCTCATCCCCAGGAAGAGTCCGCGGATGAGGATGTTCTCGTAGCCAGAGATCTCGGGGTCCATCCCGACGCCCAGGTCGAAGACCGGCGCCACCCGGCCCTCGACCGTCGCGGTACCGCCGGTCGGCTCGTAGATGCCCGAAAGCAGCCGCAGCAGAGTGGACTTGCCCGCGCCGTTGGAGCCGATCAGCCCGACGCGGGCTCCGTGCTCCAAGTCCAAGGTGATGCCGCGCAGCGCCTCTACGACGACGACCTTGCTCGCGTTGGGGCCGATCCGCCCGCCGACGACGCCAAGCATCGCCTTTTTCAGCGATCGCGTCTGTGCGTCGAAGATCGGGAAATCGACCGAGGCGTCGCGGACCGCGATGCTGACCACTGCGCTCTCCCTATACCCAGTACGACACGCGGGCGCGGTAGTTGCGCAGGACCACGAGGGTCAGTGCCCAACCTGCGACGGTGATCGCGAGCACGACCACCCAGTTCCGCAGCTCGAAACTCTGCCCCAGCATGGGCCGGCGGACGATCTCGAGGTAGTGCAGCAGCGGGTTCAGCTCGGCCAGCCGGGCCCGCGAGGCGATCGTCTCGTTCGTGCTGTTCAGCAGATCCTCGTAGATCCACACGATCGGTGTCATGAAGAACAGCAGCTGGACGAGGCTCTGCATCACCGGCGGCAGGTCCCGGAAACGGGTGCTCACGATGCCCACGAGCAGCGCCACCCAGAATCCGTTGACCACGAGCAGTGCGAACGCCGGAACGGCCACCAGGCTCCCAAGGGACAGCGGCTGCGGGAAGATCACCAGCATCACGGCGTACACGACCAGGTTGTGAGCGAAGAACAGCATCTGCCGCCAGATCAGGCGGTAGACGTGCACGCTGACCGGGGCAGGCAGGTGCTTGATCAGGCCCGCATTGGAGATGAACACCATGGAGCCTTCGGTGATGCAGCCGCCGATGAAGGCCCACACGATGAAGCCGACCAGGATGTAGGGAAGCTGCTCCTCCAGCGGGTTGCCGAACAGTCCGGCGTACAGGATCCCGAGCGCGATCGCGGTCACTGCCATGCTGATCGTGATCCACAGCGGCCCGAGCACGGATCGGCGGTACCGCTGCTTGATGTCCTGCCAGCCGAGGTGCCCCCACAGCTGGCGTTGCCGCCATGCCCGACTGAGATCGTCGAAGGCAAGCCCCCAGCTCCGGGAAGTATTGAGGGTCCTAGGGGTGCCAGCCACGACGCTCGACAGTACCCTCCGGCCCGTTCAGAGCAGCTCGTCGCGACCCGCGTCGCGCAAGGCCCGTACGACCGAGCCGACGTCCTGCGCGCGGTCGCGCGGGCAGACGAACACCACGTCCGCGCCGTCGAAGACGACGAGATCACGGACTCCGAGGAGTACGACGGTGCGCCCGGACCCGGCGACGATGCAGCCATGACTGTCCAGGTTCAGCAGGTCATCGACGTCCAGCGTCACGGTGCCGGTGTCGTCCGCGGGGAGCACGCTTCCGAGGGTGTCCCAGTCACCGATGTCGGTCCAGCCGACGTCGCCAGGGACGCAGCCGACCCTTCCGCGTGCCGCAGCGCCCTCGACGATTCCGACATCGATGCTGACCCTCGGCAGCGTCGGCCACAGCTGTTCGTGGATCCGTGTCCCGTCGCCACCGGCGTACGCCGCGGCTATCGCCGTCACGCCGGCGTACAGGTCCGGCAGTTGCCGGCGGACCTCGGCGAGCAAAGCGTCGGCCCGCCAGATGAACATGCCGGCGTTCCAGAGGTGGTCGCCCGACGCCAGATAGGAACGCGCCGTTTCCCGGTCCGGTTTCTCCACGAACCTGTCGACGGCCAGCGCCGCGCCGATGCCCAGCGGCTCGCCGGTCTTGATATAGCCGTACCCGGTCTCGGGCCGGGTCGGGGTCACGCCGATCGTCACGAGCAGTCCACTTCCGGCCACCTCGGCGGCCGCCCGGATCGCGGCGTGGAAAGCCGGGACGTCGGCCACCACGTGGTCGGCGGCGAAGGAGCCGGTGATCGCATCCGGATCCCGGGAGTGGGCGACGGCAGCCGCCAGGGCGATGGCCGGGCCGGAGTCCCGGGGGGAGGGTTCGGCGAGGAGGTTCGCGCGGGGAAGGTCGGGCAGTTGCTCCCGGACGGCGTCGGCGTGCGCGGCGCCGGTCACGACGAGCAGCCGGTCGAGATCGGCGAGCGGGAGCAATCGCCGTGCCGTCGCCTGCAGCAGGCTCCGCTCTGCCTCGCCGAGTGGGAACAGGAACTTCGGCCGCCCCTTCCGGCTCAGCGGCCAGAGCCTGGTGCCGCTGCCGCCGGCCGGGATCACCGGATAGAAGTTCTCGATCATGACCGGTGGGTCGACCCGAGCAGTTCCGAGTGACGCTGGGGCGCCGCTCCCTGCCCGACCCGGCCGACGATCCGGCTCAGCCCCGCGCGGCCGTAGAGCCCGGCCGCCAGCGCCCAGCGCAGCGGCGCGCGCAACCGGCCCGGGTACAAACGGGACAGATACCGGTACGCCGAGCGGTGGTGCTCGTCTCGCATCGGGCCGGCCGACTGCGAGGTCGCGTGCCCGCCGGTGTGGACGACGACGGCCGCCGGGACGTGCACGGAAAGCCACCCTGCCCGGCCGAGCCTGGCTCCCAGATCGACGTCCTCGAAGTACATGAAGTAACTG
>JACCXW010000391.1 GCA_013696785.1 Geodermatophilaceae bacterium
CTCCTGCAGCTGCCCGCCGAGTTCGGTCAACGGTCGCAGCGAGTCCGGCCGCTCGCGGGCCAGCAGGTTGGCCAGCCAGGCCGTGACGGTGGGCTTGCGTAGTTGATGGATCTGCTTGGCAAGCTCCTTGTCGCCGTCGGCCTTGGCCTGCTTCTCCCGTTCCGTGCGGGTCGCGGTGAACTCGGCCGGGTCCAGCGCGTACAGCTCGGCGGCGACGGCGTCCAGTTCCACGTCGCCCACTATGACGCGTCCCCCCAGCTCTCGCTGATGTCCGTAGGTTGGTGGGCATGGCACTCGAACCGACGGACGATGCGCTGGCGGCGGAATCCGCAAGGCGGCGTCCGGCGTTATTCGGTGGCCCACCCCGACGGATCTGACTTGTGTGTCTCTGTGCCTGACGGCCCTGTGCCCAATGACCTCCCGGCCCGCCTCCGCGGGCTGATGCTGCGCGACGAGCGCCGGCTCAGCCGGCGTCTCGACGGGCTGCGCGCGGTCCGCGACAAGGCTGCCCGAGCCGCGGCGCACGCCAAGATCGACGACGACATCGCCAAGGCCGAGGCACGCGTTGTTCGGCGTACGACGGGTGTGCCGGCGATCAGCTATCCGCCGGCGCTGCCGGTCAGCCAGGCGAAGGATGAGCTGCTCGCCGCGATCCGCGACCACCAGGTGGTGATCGTCGCCGGCGAGACGGGCTCGGGCAAGACCACTCAACTGCCGAAGATCTGCCTGGAACTCGGCCGGGGTGTGCGGGGGCTGATCGGGCACACCCAGCCGCGGCGACTCGCGGCGCGCACGGTCGCGGAGCGGATCGCGGAAGAACTCGACATCCCGCTCGGCTCGGCGGTGGGCTGGAAGGTGCGCTTCACCGACCAGGTCGGCGACGACACCCTCGTCAAGGTGATGACCGACGGCATCCTCCTGGCCGAGATCCAGCAGGATCGGCAGCTGCTGCGGTACGACACGCTCATCATCGACGAGGCGCACGAGCGCAGCCTGAACGTCGATTTCATCCTCGGGTACCTCAAGCAGCTCCTACCCGGCCGGCCCGACCTCAAGGTCGTCATCACGTCGGCGACGATCGATCCGGAACGCTTCGCCCAGCACTTCGACGGCGCGCCCATCGTTGCGGTATCCGGGCGGACATACCCGGTCGAGGTGCGCTACCGCCCGTCGTCGACCCGGACGACGAGAAGGCCGACCCAGACCGCGACCAGACCGAGGCGATCCTCGACGCCGTGGACGAACTCTCGACCGAAGGAAGCGGGGACATCCTCGTGTTCCTCAGCGGCGAACGGGAGATCCGCGACACCGCGGAGGCTTTGCGCGGCCGCCAATTGCCCGGCACGGAGATCCTGCCGCTCTTCGCACGGCTGTCAGCGGCCGAGCAGCGCCGCGTTTTCCAATCCCATCCCGGCCGCCGCATCGTGCTGGCCACCAACGTCGCGGAGACGTCCCTGACCGTGCCGGGGATCAGGTACGTCGTCGATCCGGGTACGGCGCGGATCTCGCGGTACAGCCACCGGACGAAGGTGCAGCGGCTGCCGATCGAAGCGGTCTCGCAGGCTTCGGCCAACCAGCGCAAGGGCCGGTGCGGCCGGACGTCCGACGGGATCTGCATCCGGCTTTACACCGAGGCGGATTTCGAGAAGCGCCCGGAGTTCACCGACCCCGAGATCCTGCGCACGAATCTAGCGAGCGTCATCCTGCAGATGACCGCGCTGGGGATCGGCGACCTCACGGTGTTCCCGTTCCTCGACCCGCCGGACCGGCGCAACGTCGCGGCCGGCGTACAGCTGCTCGAGGAACTGGCGGCACTGGACCCGACCGAGTCCGACCCGGCCAAGCGGCTGACCGCGATCGGACGCCAACTCGCCCAGCTGCCGGTCGACCCTCGGTTGGCCCGGATGATCGTGGCGGCCGACGGGAACGGCTGCCTGCATGAGGTTCTTGTGATCGCCGCCGGACTGTCCATTGTGGATCCACGAGAGCGGCCGACCGAGCACCAGCAAGCGTCGGACGCGATGCATGCGCGCTTCGCCGATCCGACTTCGGACTTCCTGTCATACCTCGCGCTGTGGAGTTACCTGGCCGAGCAGCAGCAGGAACTGTCCGGGAACCGCTTTCGCAAGCTGTGTAAGTCCGAGTTCCTGCACTACTTGCGGGTGCGCGAGTGGCAGGACCTCTACACCCAGCTACGGCAGGTGGCCAAGACGCTCGGCCTGCGGATGAGCAGCGCACCGGAGGACGAGCGGAACATCCACGCCGCGCTGGTGTCTGGACTGCTCTCGCACGTCGGCGTACGGGAGGGTGCCCGCGACTACCTAGGGGCGCGTTCGACCAGGTTCGCGATCTTTCCTGGGTCGGCGCTTGCGAAGAAGCCGCCGCAGTGGGTGGTGGCCGGCGAACTCGTGGAGACATCCCGGCTATGGGCACGCACGGTCGCCCGCGTCGATCCCGTGGACGTGGAACGGCAAGCCGCACATCTCGTGCTGCGCATCTACAGCGAGCCGCGGTGGGATGCTCGCCGTGGCGCGGTCATGGCGACTGAGAAGGTGACGCTGTACGGCGTACCACTCGTCGTCGGCCGAGCCGTGAACTACGGGTCGATCGACCCGGCGGTTTCCCGCGAGCTCTTCATCCGGCACGCACTCGTCGAAGGCGAGTGGTCGACGCAGCACCCGTTCTTCGCTCACAACCGTCGGCTCCTGGAGCAGGTCGGCGATCTGGAGGACCGGGCTCGGCGTCGCGACATCCGGATCGACGACGAGGCGTTGTTCGACCTGTACGACGAGCGCGTCGGCGCCGAGGTGGTCTCTGCGCGGCACTTCGACAGCTGGTGGAAAGCGGCGCGGCGGTCCGAGCCGGAACTGCTGACATTTGACCCGGCAATGCTGATGAACGCGGCCGCGGCCGGCGCCGTCGACTACGGGGGGTACCCGGACACCTGGGAGCAGGGCGGGCTCCGGCTGCCGCTGTCCTACGCCTTCCAACCGGGGGCACGCGAGGACGGCGTGACCGTTCACGTGC
Organism: Geodermatophilaceae bacterium; assembly: GCA_013696785.1. GTDB lineage: Bacteria > Actinomycetota > Actinomycetes > Mycobacteriales > Geodermatophilaceae > JACCTY01. Next base: position 3,028 of record JACCXW010000391.1, read on the forward strand.
CGCTCGTCATGGCCGACCGGCTGCCCATTGACGCGTTCGGCTGGACGGTCCCCGGGCTGCGCACGGAACTCGTCACGGCCCTGCTCCGGTCCCTGCGCAAGGACGTGCGGCGCAGCTTCGTTCCGGTGGCCGACTATGTCGAGGCCGTCGTACCCCGACTCGGTGACGGCCCGCTGCTCGACAGTCTCGAACGGGAGCTGCACCAGCTCACCGGCGTCACCGTGCCCCGGCAGGCGTGGCGGCTCGATCGCGTACCGGAGCATCTGCGGCCGACATTCCGCATCGTCGACGACGCCGACAAGGTGGTGGCCGAAGGAAAGGATCTTGCCGATCTGCGCGCCCGGGTGGCGCCCCGGCTCCGGGCCGAGCTGTCCGCGGCGACCGCGGACGTCGAGCGCACCGGTCTTCTCGACTGGCCGGGGGGAGACCTCGCCCGGTCGATGCAGATCACCGCCGCCGGCCGCCGTACGACGGTCTACCCCGCACTCGTCGACGAGGGCGGCAGTGTTGCCGTCCGCGTCGTGCAGACCCCGGCCGGACAGCGCACCGCGATGGGGTCGGGGGTACGGCGGCTGCTGCTGCTCACCGTGCCGTCACCGCTGCGGGCGGTCGTCCGGTCACTGCCGAGTGCGGTGAAGCTGGGGCTGCAGTTCAACCCGCACGGCGGCGTACCGGCCCTGCTCGAGGACTGCGTCGACTGCGCGCTCGACGAGCTGATCGCCAACGCCGGGGGACCGCCCTGGGACGAGGCCGGATTCAGGACGGTCCAGCGGGAGGCGCGTGCACGGCTCACCGGGCTGACGACAGAAATCGTCACCCGCGTGGAGCCCGTGCTCGGCGCCGCCCGCGAGGTCGACCAGCGGCTGCCCGGCAGCCGGGGCCTCCCACCGGAGGTGGTCGCGGACATCAGCACGCAGCTGACGGGGCTCGTCCATCCCGGCTTCGTGGCAGCCACCGGCCGGGCGCAGTTGCGCGAGCTGCCTCGCTATCTGCGCGGCATCCTGCACCGGCTGGACAAGCTGCCCGGCAACGTCGCACGTGACGACGTGGCGATGCGACGCGTGCACGCCGTACAGGCCGAGTACGACCAGCTACCGGCGGGGACACCTGAAGTGCGCCGGATCCGGTGGATGATCGAGGAGCTGCGGATCAGCCTCTTCGCCCAGAGCATCGGAACCGCCGGCCCGGTGTCCGAGCGCCGGATCTACCGAGCCATGGACGAACTCCCCTCGTGACCTCGTTGCGTCCGTGGGTCTCGGCGCCGGACCTGCCGAAACGCGGACACAACGACGGCCTGGTCTGCCGGCCAGTCGCGACGCCCGCACCGGACCGGTATAACGACATTGCCGACGACGAAGCGGAGCCCCGATGACGAGCACCCTGGACGCACCCAGCACGGTCGACGTACCGGCAGACCCGGCGCACGACGTCGCCAGCCGATGGCTCGACGCCTTCGGTACGGCGCTGGCCGACGGCGACCTCGACGCCGTCGACGACCTGTTCCTGGCCGACGGCTGGTGGCGCGATCTGCTGGCCTTCACGTGGGACCTGCGCACGATTCACGGCACCGAGGCGATCAAGAGCACCCTCGCCGGCACGCTCGCCGAAACCCAGGCGAGCAACTTCCAATTGACCGAAGGCAAGCCGCCGGAGCTCGTCGAGGCGGACGAGAACACGAGGTGGGTGCAAGGTTTCTTCGACTTCGAGACGGCGGTCGCCCGTGGCCGAGGTTTCTTCCGGCTGATGCCGGCCGGCGACACCTGGAAGGGCTGGACCGTCCTCACCGCGATGGAGGAGCTGAAGGGGCACGAGGAGCGCCTCGGCCCGAACCGGGTCAAGGGTGTCAACCACGGCGAGAACAACAGGCGGACGAGCTGGCTGGATCGCCGCCGGGCCAAGCGGGACTTCGCCGAGGACGAGCCGCAGGTCCTCGTGGTGGGGGCCGGGCAAGCCGGCCTGTCGATCGCCGCGCGGCTCGGCCAGCTCGGCGTGGACACGCTCGTCGTCGAACGCAATGAGCGGATCGGGGACAGCTGGCGCAAGCGCTACCGCTCGCTCGTCCTGCACGACCCGGTCTGGTACGACCACATGGCGTACATACCGTTCCCGAAGCACTGGCCGGTGTTCACGCCCAAGGACAAGCTCGCGGACTGGTTCGAGTCCTACGCGTCGAGCATGGAGCTCAACGTCTGGACTCAGACCGAACTGCTGAGCGCGACCTACGACGACACGGCCGGGCAATGGACGGCAACGGTACGGCGCGAGGACGGCATCGAGCGGGTCCTGCACCCGCACCACATCGTGCTCGCGACCGGGATGAGCGGCGTACCGAAGGCTCCGGATATCGCCGGCACCGACGTCTACGCGGGAGTCGTGACGCACTCCAGTGGTCATGCCGGCGGCCAGGACTACAGCGGCAAGAACGCGATCGTGGTCGGCTCCTGCAACAGCGGGCACGACATCGCGCACGACTTCTACGAGCAGGGTGCGAACGTCACGATGGTGCAGCGCTCGTCGACGTACGTCATGACGAGCCAGAACGGCATCGCGACGTTGTTCGCCGGGACCTACGAGGAGGGCGGGCCGCCGACGGAGGATGCCGACCTGATCTTCGCCTCCATCCCTTATCCGGTGCTCGCCCACATCCACCAGGGCGCGACGCAGCAGATCGCGGAGTTGGACAAGGATCTGCTGGCGGGCTTGGAACGCGCCGGCTTCAAGCTCGACTACGGCGAGGACGGCAGCGGGTTGTTCATGAAGTACCTGCGCCGCGGCGGCGGCTACTACATCGACGTCGGGGCCTCGCAGTTGATCGCCGACGGGAAGATCAAGGTCAAGCAGGGCGTGGAGATCGCGCGCCTCACTCCCACCGGCGTCGAGTTCACCGACGGCACCGAGCTGGCAGCGGACATCGTGGTCCTCGCCACCGGCTACGAGAACATGCGCGAGAGCGCGCGGGCGCTCCTGGGTGACGCCGTCGCGGACCGCTGTACGCCGGTGTGGGGGCTGGACGAGGAGGGAGAGCTCCGCACCATCTGGCGTGACTCCGGGCACGACGGCTTCTGGTTCATGGGCGGGAACCTGCACCAGTCGCGGCACTACTCGAAGTTCCTGGCGCTGAAGATCAAGGCGCTCGAGGAAGGTCAGTTGGCTCGCGGCGCGAACTGACACCGGCCGGTCGCCGTGATGCGGCCGGTCCGCTGTGGAAAGCTGAGCACCGGCCGATCGGACGTATCGGCCACGTGGGAGGGGGGCGGCCATGCCGTCACAGCAGTACGAAGAACCGAACCGGGACGCGAGCGCGGCTGAACAGGATGACCAGTCGATGGCGACGCGGGAACAACCAGCCCAGGGATCCTCCGCCGCGGAGCAGACGCCTGGGACGCAGGGCCAGCCGGCGTACGGCTCCTACGGCGCCGCCCCGGCCTACGGCACCGGACCCGGTTGGTCCCAACCCGCTGATCAGTCGGCACAGGGTTCCAACCCCGACCGGAGCGACTCCGACAGATACGACCCGAACAGGTCCGATCAGACGACGTACGACCCCAACACCGACGACCCGAACCGCTATGACCCTGACCGCAATGACCCCGACCGCAATGACCCCGACCGCAATGACCCCGACCGCTATGACCCCGACCGCAGTGACTCCGATCGCGGCTCGTCCGCGGCCGGACCGGCGGACAGCGACGCCGTACGCGCCCGCGAGAAAGAGGCTTTCGGCGGGGTCAAGATCGGCGCCGCATTCTTCGGCTGGCTGACCGCGGTCGGCGCTACCGTCGTCCTCATCGCCATCGTGGCCGCCGTCGCCTCCGCCTTGGACGTGAGCACCGACGTCGACGGCACGACGACATCCCAGGACCCCAGCACTCTCGGACTCGGCAAGATCATCGCCGGCCTGGGCATTCTGTTCGTCGCTTACTACATCGGCGGCTACGTCGCCGGCCGGATGGCCCGCTTCAACGGGGCCCGGCAAGGGCTGGCCGTGTGGCTGTGGGCGGTCCTCATCGCTGTCGCCCTCACATTGGTCGGCATCTTGTTCGATTCCAACAACGACCTCGCGCAGGACGTCAGCCTGCCGGACTTCCGCATCGACATCGACACCGTGACCACCGAGACCCTGATCGCGGTCGGCGTCGTGCTCGCCGTGACTCTGGTCGGGGCGATCGTGGGTGGGCTCGCGGGGATGCGTTTCCACCGTCGGGTCGATCGCGCCGGCTTTGCCCCCGATCCGTACTGACCCCAACCGCATCGGCCCCGCCGCTACCTCCAGCCCGGGGAGGTCAGGGGAGGGTGAAGCTCTTGTGACGCATGGGTTCGAACAGATCGCCGTGCTCGTCGACCCGCTCCAGTACCTCGTCGGCAGTGAACCGTAGTTCCGGCTCGGCGTTGCAGGCCTCGATCTCCTCCCACGTCACGGGCGTCGACACCGTCGGTGACGGGCGGGCCCGAAGGGAGTACGGCGCCACCGTCGTCTTCGTCGCGCTGTTCTGGCTCCAGTCGATGAGCACCTTGCCGCCGCGCAGCGCTTTGGTCATCTGCCAGACGACGCGGTCGGGGTGCTCCTTGGCCACGCGCTGGGCCAGCCGGCGCGAGTACTCCCAGGGCCGTTCGGCGTCGATCTCCTTGAGCGGCACGTACAGCTGCATCCCTTTCGAGCCGCTCGTCTTGGCCCAGGCCTCTAGACCGTCCTCGTCCAGCACTTCGCGGACCGCCTTCGCGACCCACGCGCAGTCCACGATCGTCGCCGGCGGTCCTGGGTCCAGGTCGAACACCATCAGGTCGGCGCCACGGACACCTCCCCGCGGGCCGACCGTCCACTGTGGAATGTGCAGTTCCAGCGCAGCCAGGTTGGCCAGCCAGATGAGGGTGGGAAGGTCCTCGACGACGGCGTACCGGATGGTCTCGCGCTGCCTTGTGCTCCCCGGTGTCGGCAGTTCGACCGAGCGCACCCAATCCGGCTTGTGCGACGGGGCGTTCTTCTCGAAGAAGAACTTGCCGTCAACGCCGTCGGGATAGCGCTTGACCGTCAGCGGACGTCCGGCGAGGTGCGGGAGCAGTACGTCGGCGATCCGTGCGTAGTAGTCGATCACCTGACCCTTGGTGTAGCCGTCCTCCGGGTAGAGCACCTTGTCCAGATTGGACAGTTTCAGGGTGCGCCCGCCGACATCGACACTGACCCGCTCAGAGTTCGGCACGTCGTACATCCTGCACGGGGATGTCCTGGCGCAATCCGCGCCACGACGGATGCCGCAGCCGGCCCTCGGGCGTCCATTCGACGAACTCCACCTCGCCGACGAGCGCCGGTGCCACCCAGTGCGCGTCCCGGGCGTGCTCGCGGGGAACCTCGACGAACGGTGATCCGGTCTGGGCCAGCTCCGCGAGGCTCGCCGCGATCTGGGCAAGGGCCCGGTCGGTGAAGCCCGTGCCCACCTTGCCGATGTACTGCAGGCCGCCTGGGCCGGGAAGCCCGAGCAGGAGGGAGCCCGGCAATCCGCTGCGCCGCCCCTGACCCGGTTTCCAGCCCCCGACCACGACGTCCTGCGTGCGCATGTTCTTGATCTTCAGCCAGTACGGCGATCGTTGTCCCGGCTGGTAGGTCGAGTCCAGCCGCTTTGCGACGACGCCCTCCAATCCGCTGCTGACACTGGCCGCCAGGATGGCGGGCCCGTCGCCGCTGAAATATGGCGGGGTCTGCCAGGACGGTCCCTGCAGACCCAGTCCCTCCAGGACCTCTCGCCGCGCCCGGTACGGCTCGGACAGCAGCGAACGGCCGCGCAGGGTGAGAATGTCGAAGAGCAGGTAGGTCACCGGGACCTGCTCGACGAGGTGGACCAGTGCGGCCCGGTCCCTGACGTGCATCCGCTGTTGCAGCGCGCTGAAGCTCGGCCGGCCGGCCGCGTCGAAGGCGACGAGCTCCCCGTCGAGCACGGTGTCGTTCAGGGCGGTGTCGTTCAGGGCGGTGTCGTGCAGGGCGGTGTCGTGCAGGGACGTGTCGCCGGCCCCGGACGCGGAGCCCAGGGCAGCAACGTCTGGGTAGCCGGCACTGATGTCGCGGTCGTTGCGGCTCACGAGCGTGAGCGTGCCCTCGTGGACGTGTCCGAGTGCGCGGATCCCGTCCCACTTGAACTCGTATCCCCAGAGCCGGTCCTCGGCCTCCCGGGGAAGCGTCGCAGCCGGCGTCGCCAGCATCGGTCGCAGCGCCGCGATGCGGTGCGAGGTTATGGCGTGCACCGGCGGACGGGCGTCAACGGCGCATGCTGACGCGCCGCAGTCAGGACAAGATGCTGACGCCGCCCGGCCCCACGAGGAGCCCGACGACGATCAGTGCGACTCCCAGCAGGAGCTGCTTACGGACCAGCGCGACGATGCCGGCGATGACGAGGATGACGGCGATGATCCACAGGATGGTGTCCATCCATACATCCTGGCCCACTACCGCAGGTAGCGCACGTGCCGAGCCGTACCGACACAACAAATCTCAGGGGTTCCCAACGTAGCCAATCCCGGTCCGGGCTGATGCCTCGTTCCGCTCGGCCGTCGTACCGGCGAGGTCTGGTAGAGCGGACCTTGCGGTTTGATCATTGACGGAGTTACTGTCTGTTTTGGCAAGATTTCACGTGTCGAACGTCCCGGCCATGACGCGGCCGGTGGATGTGGCCTCGGAGCGTTACCGAGGCCGGCAGGGTGAGAGGCACGGCCCTGCTACTGGATGGGTTCTATCGCCCGTCCCCCATCGGTACTGCACCTTCCGCACGTGTTGCGGCCATTGAGCGCTGCCGGCATCCACCGGATCGACGCAGGTGTAAGGGGCGTCTTGTGACCGTTGGCACCGTTGTGAGCGAGTGGCCGACGGCCGTCGACGGCCTGGCGGCGCAACGGCGTACGGACAAGGCCCTGGTGCGGGAACTGCTCGTCGAATTGGCCTCGTCCACGACCACCCACCACCGTCATGTGGTAGTGCGCGAGGACCTCGTCGGCCTGCACGTGTCCCTGGCCGAGCATCTTGCCCGGCGGTTCCGCAATCGTGGCGAGCCGCTCGATGATCTCGTCCAGGTGGCGCTGGTCGGCCTGCTCAAGGCCATCGACGGCTTCGACCCCGATCGCGGGGTGGACTTCACCAGCTACGCGATCCCGACGATGGTCGGTGAGATCAAGCGGCACTTCCGTGACAAGGGTTGGAGCGTGCGGGTACCCCGCCGGCTCAAGGAGATGAAGCTCGAGGTCACGAGGGTGGCCGGGCGACTGACCCAAGAGCTGGGACGCAGTGTGACCAACGCCGACCTGGCCGACCACTTGGGCGTCACCGAGGATGAGATCCGCGAATGCCAGGCATCCGCGCGGGCGTACTCGGCGCTGTCCTTGTCCGCGCCGCTGGGCGTGGAGGACGCGGACAGCACCCTGGCCGATGTCATGGGTGGTGCGGACAAGGGGATGGAGTCGGTGGAGGATCGCGAGTCGCTGCGTCCGCTGATCGAGGAGTTGCCTTCGCGGCAGCGAAGCATCATTGCGATGCGCTTCTACGGCAACATGACCCAGTCGCAGATCGCCGAGCGGATGGGGATCTCGCAGATGCACGTCTCGCGGCTGCTCACCCGGTCGCTGGCTCAGCTTCGAGCGGGAATGCTGATCGACGCCTGAGTCCGCGTATCGGCGGGCTGTCAGACTGTTCCCGTGGACGCGAGCACCGTGCAGGTAGACGCGAGTGGACAGTGCCGGTGAACGGCATGGCCGACGCCGTCGTGATCGGTGCCGGGCACAACGGCCTGGTCGCGGCGAACCTGCTTGCCGATGCCGGCTGGCAGGTGACCGTCCTGGAATCCACCGCACATCCCGGGGGCGCGATCCGGACCGCCGAGGTGACCGCACCGGGCTTTCACAGCGACCTCTACAGCGCCTTTTATCCGTTGGGATTCGCCTCTCCGGTGTTGTCCGGACTCGGGCTGGAGAAGTACGGCCTGCGCTGGCTGCGCAGCCCGAGCGTGCTGTCCCACGTCCTGCCCGACGGGCGTACCGCGACGCTGCACAGCGACGTCCGGCGTACCGCTGACTCGGTGGACTTATTCGCTGCCGGTGACGGCGCGGCCTGGCAGGAGATGTACGACGAATGGCTCCGGATCGGGCCCTCGCTCGTCGGTGCCCTCTTCCGGCCGTTCCCGCCGGTCCGATCGGCGCTCGGGCTGATGCGAGCGCTGGGGTCCAGTGCCGAGTTGCTCCGATTCGTGCGCTTCGCCCTCCTTCCTGTGCGCCGGCTGGGCGACGAACGTTTCGGCGGCGAGGGCGCCCGGATGCTGCTCGCCGGGAACTCATTGCACACCGATCTCGGGCCGGAGAGCGCGATCAGCGGGGTGTTCGGCTGGCTCCTGGCCATGCTCGGTCAGGAGCACGGCTTTCCGGTGCCCGCGGGCGGAGCCGAGCGGCTCGTGGACGCTCTGGTCGTGCGGCTCGAGGCGCGCGGCGGTGTGCTGCGCTGCGCTGCCCCCGTTCGATCTGTCATCGTGCGCGATGGCAGAGCGTGCGGCGTCCGGCTGGCCGACGGAGACGAGGTGATGGCCCGGCGGGCAGTGCTTGCCGACGTTCCGGCGCCGGTGCTCTACCAGCAGATGCTCGCCAGTCGCGACCTGCCACCGAGGTTGCTGCAGGACCTGGACAACTTCGAGTGGGACAGCGCGACCATCAAGGTGGACTGGGCGCTGTCAAGCCCGGTGCCGTGGAGCGACCCGGCGGTTTCCGGCTCGGGGACGGTGCACCTCGGCGGGGACATGGACGGCCTCACCCGCTATGCGGCTGACCTGGTCACCAAGACGGTCCCGACCAACCCCTTCATCCTCTTCGGTCAGATGGCGGCGGCGGATCCGTCCCGTTGCCCTCCCGGGAGCGAGGTGGCCTGGGGCTACACCCACGTGCCCTGGCGGGCCGGGCTGTCCGCCGACGTCGTCGCGGAACAGGTGGGCCGGGTCGAGGCGGTCATCGAACAAGCAGCGCCCGGGTTCGGCAGCCGTGTCATCGCCCGGCACGTGGCGGCCCCGCAAGACCTGGAGCGTGGCAATCCCAGCCTGGTCGGCGGTGCGATCAACGGTGGTACGTCGGCGATGCACCAGCAACTCATCTTCCGGCCGGTGCCGGGTCTCGGGCGACCGGAGACACCGATACGCGGGCTCTACCTGGCCAGCTCGTCGGCTCACCCCGGCGGCGGCGTACACGGGGGTCCCGGATCCAACGCTGCAACGGTCGCGCTGCGGCGCGCACGCCCGCAGGGGACCCTCACGGCAGCGGGGACGGACTGGACACTGCGCCGGCTGTACCGCTAGGGCTCGCCGCCGAGACCGTGCTCCCCACAGAAGCCGGTGTGTGTCCGCTGCGTCTACTCCGCGTGTTCCCGATGCTCGGCCAAGGCTGCCAGCCGGTCCAGGGTTGCCACGTTGCGCGCGTGCAGAAGCGGGTCCGTCACGGGGCCCAACAGCTGCCACGGGCCGGTGACGATGGTTTCGGTCATGGTCAGCGTGCAACCGATACCGCCGGGTTCGGGATCGACCACGAACTCGACGTCGCCCTCACCGACCGGCCAGATGCGCACTCGCAGGAGCAGGCGGTGGCCGGTGGTCAACTCGCGCACCGTCGTGGTGTCGCGGATCACCAGCGGCCACGGGCCTACGGCGTGGTGGATGCGACTGCCAGGGGCCGGCCAGTGCGGGTCGACGGCACGGATGTGGGACGCGCCGACCACCCATCCGGCGTACGTCCAGCCGTCCGCAAGGATCCCGAAGACCCGCTCGGGTGGAGCCGCCACGTGCCGAGCTACCTGCGCCATGCGCCGACTATGCCTCAGCCGAGCCCCTGGGGCAGACGTCGCCTCGGCCAGGAGACGAGGCGATGACTGCTCCGCGCTGCGTGATGTCCGGCCTGCGTGGATGATCCCGCTATGGTCACCGATGGCTCGGCGCCGGCACTGCACGATCGCCGACGGCCCGACATCGTCGTGATCGGGGCATCAGCGGGCGGGGCACATGCGCTTCGGGTGCTGCTAGCAGGGTTGCCGGCCGACTTTGCGGCGGCCGTGTTCGTCGTGCTGCATCTTCCTGAAGGAGCCAAGAGTCAGCTGGCTGCGGTGCTGCGCCGCGCGTCGACGTTGTCCGATGCGACGGGCGCAGGAGGGCGATGAGGTGCTGCCGGGTCGGGTTCTCGTGGCTCCCTCCGGGCGGCACCTGCTGCTCCCGAGCCGGAGCGTCCCGAAAGAAGCTGGTGACGTTGATCAGCACGGTGTCGAACAACGCCGTGAACTCCTCGGCATGAAGCTCGAGTCGATCGACGTACTGGGGAAAGGTCGTGTCGCCGACCTCGGCCATCCGGTGACGGACCCGTCGCATCAGGCTGGCTCGCTTGTAACCGGTGAAGTAGAAACCTCGGCTGCGCTTGAGGACGCCGAGTAACTCCTCGAACTCCGCTGCCAGCTCAGGGCTCGGCGGGTCGTCCACGGCACCGCCTCTCGCGTGCAGGCCCGGGCAGGGCCGCCCGCGGCATTGTCGAGGCTAGCCCTCGCGCGCCGCGGCCGTCTCTCGCCTGTTTGCCTTGTCGATCGCGGTGATCAGCTCCGACTTGGACATCCGGCTACGACCGCGGATCTCCAGCCGGGCGGCGATCTCGAGCAGGTGCGCCTTGGTCGCGTTGCCATCCACGCCGCCGTACGTCGACCGGGGCCGCTCACGGCTGGCCCGGCCGCTCTGCGCCGCCTGTGGATCTGACGGGCCCTTGTGGTCCTTCTCCTCCCAGTGGTCACCCACCTTCTCGTGCGTGTGCTTCAGCGCGGAGTACGCCGTGCGATAGGCGCGCTCTCCCTCGCCGTACTGCTCCACCGCCGAGTCGTACGTCTGCGCCCAGGTCTCCTGCGCCTTCTTTCGCGAGCGCTGCAGGGTCGAGGGCAGGTCCTTCTTGGCAGGCACTTGGTGGACCTCCGGTACTTCGTTGTGACGACGGCCGGCTGTCGATCGGCGGCGGACTTTTCACGCGCTACCGATCGGCGGCAGGTGCGGGCTTCTGGTAGCGCTCGAAAAGCTCGCGCGCGTCGGCGGGATGGTCGGTGGCGGCTACCTTGCGCTCGATGATTGCGAACGCCTCGGCGCTTTCGGCACTGCGTCGGGCGTGGTCGGCTTTCGCGGCGAAGCGGGGGTCGGTCGGGTTCGAGGCGGCCAGGACATCGTGCACCGCTGACACATGGCGCTCGACGGCTGCTACTTGATCGGCGACCTCGGCCGCCTGGAGAGACAACCGTCGGCTTTCGGCTGCCATTCTGTCGGAGCGTTCGGCGTACAGGCGTTCCTCGGCCGAGCGCCGGTGGTCATCCATGGCGCGCTGGTACCCCGAAGACTAGGAAATGATGCCTGCCTTCGTTCCGCTGGCGAACGAGTGCGTCCTGCCCGCGCGCTCGGTGCGTCGATGCGGCATGGTGACAGGGTCAATGACGAGTGGCGAGATCACTGGAGGACCCATGCTGGATCGAGGAAGCGCGGACGACCTGCTCACTGCGACCGTGTTCGACACGGATGGCAACAAGATCGGCCGAGTCGGCCGGGTCTACCTGGACGACTCCGGCGGCCAGCCGGAGTGGGTGACCGTTCAGACCGGCTTGTTCGGCAGCAAGGAGAGTTTCCTGCCGCTTGGCCAGGCGCGTCTTGACGGCGATCGACTGGTCGTGCCGATCGCGAAGGACGCGGTTAAGCACGCCCCGCACATCGACCCGGAGACCGGCCATCTCAGCATTGAGGAGGAGGAACAGCTTTACCGGCACTACGGCCTGAGCCACGCTGACGAGTCCGATTCCGGCGACCAGCCCGAGGCTGGTGCGCAGCCGCCCACGGCGGGCTACTCACCGGCCGTGACGGACGGCTCGTCAACCGGGATGGACTCGCCGGAGACGGTGCAGCCGACGGTGGACGCGCCGGAGACGGTGCAGCCGACGGTGGACGCGCCGGAGACGG
>JACCXW010000423.1 GCA_013696785.1 Geodermatophilaceae bacterium
GCCATGAGCTGCGTGTCCCGGGCCTCGAGCGGGTGGTGGATCGTGGCGGGAACGTCACCGAGCGCGGCCAGCACGAGGGCACGGTTCGTTATGGACTTGGAGCCGGGCAGCGCGACAACGGCATCGACCGGTACCGAGGCGAGGGGCGCGGGCCAGGAGACCGTCACGATGACAGTGTGCCCTGCCCGGCCGGCGCCCCACCGCGGCGATCATGACGAACTGTGGTCCGATTCGCCCGGAAACGCCGGATCGGGACTGGCTGAAAGTCCATGATCGCCGGGGTGCGGGTAGTCGTCGTACCTGCCCGCTAGCGTGGTCGGCGTGGAAACCGACCGATATCTGGGCCTCATCCGCGAGGACGCCGAGCTGGCGGGCGGGTCGGGCTGCGCGCCGCCGACCGGTCCTGGCTCGTCGTACTGGAACCCGAGGAGGTCCGGATCGAGCCGTTCACCGGAGATGGTGCGGACGCCGTGGTGACCGGCGAGCCGTCGGATCTGTTGCTCTGGCTCTGGGGACGGTTGCCGACGGACTTCGTACAGATCTCGGGCGACGCTGCCGCAGTCGAGCGGCTCACGCATCGGCTGACCGTCGTGACGGACTGACGGTCCCTGCATGTGCGGTAGGTATGCGGCCTCGCGCAGCCTCGAGGACCTCATCGTCGAGTACGAAGCTGTGGACGGTACGGCGGATGCCCGGCTGCCGGCGGACTACAACGTCGCGCCGACCGTGCCCGTCCACGCCGTCCGGACGCGGGTGCGCGACGGCGTACGTGAGCTGTCGGTGCTCCGGTGGGGCCTGGTGCCGTCGTGGGCGGAGAATCCCCGGATCGGCGGGCGCTTCATCAACGCGCGGGCGGAGAGCGTGACGATGAAGCCGGCGTTTCGCAGCGCGTTCACCCGCCGCAGATGCCTCATCCCCGCCGACGGTTGGTTCGAGTGGACGCCCCGCGTCGATCGGCCGGGCAAGCAGGCCTACTTCCTGACGCCGCACGACGGAGCCGGCCTCGCCTTCGCCGGGCTCTGGGAAGTCTGGGGTGGTGCGGAGGAGCGCATGCTGACCTGCACGATCATCACGACCGAGGCGACCGGCCAGCTCACCGCCATCCACGACCGGATGCCGCTGGTCCTTCCGGCGGCCGCGTATGCAGCCTGGCTCGATCCAGAACACCCTGACCCGGCGGCCCTGCTCAAGACGCCATCGGCGGAGTTCGTCGCGGGGCTGGAGCTGCGCCCTGTCGGTGCGGAGGTCGGAAACGTCGCCAACACCGGTGCCGACCTGCTGCGCCGTCACGACGAGCCGGTGCCGACGGCGCAGACCCTGTTCTGACGTGACCGAGGAACTCCTCGTCGACACCCCGCAGGGACCGGCGCGGCTGCACATCGACGCCGCGCAGGATCCGGGCGGCCTGCTGGTGCTCGGGCACAGCGCCGGTGGGTCGATCACCGCTCCGGACCTGCGTGCGCTCGCCACCGTCGCCCCACCGGGCGGGGTGACGGTGATCCGGATCGAGCAGCCCTACCTCGTTGCCGGTCGGCGTTCTCCCGTGCCGGCGCCGCAACTGGACGAGGCCTGGGTTGCTGCGGTCGCAGCGGCCCGGGAGCGGACCGGCAGCGACGTCCCGTTGGTGGTCGGTGGACGCTCCAGCGGGGCGCGGGTGGCGGCACGGACGATCCAGCTCACCCGGGCGGTCGCCCTGCTAGCGCTGGCGTTCCCGCTCGTCAACCCGCGCGGCGTGTCCCGGCAGCCTGAACTCGACGCGGTCGGCGTACCGGTCCTGATCCTGCAGGGGGATCGAGACCAATTCGGCATGCCGGCCGCGACGACGCTGCGCCGGGTGCACGTCCTGGCCGGCGCCGACCACTCGCTGCGGGGCAGGCAGTCGGAGATCGTAACCGCGACGCTGGCGTTCCTGGCCGAGGTGCTGGGCCGCGACACCGCGTCGTCATCATCATGAGTCCCGGATGGGGCAACCCCGAAACCAGGTTCCTTGCGGTCAGGCTCGGAGCGCGCAGAGGGCGACCACGTCGGCGGCGCTCAGCCGGACCAGATCGGCGGGTGCGAGTTCGACCTGCAGGCCACGCCGGCCGGCGCTGACGAAGACCGTGGCGTGGTCTTCGGCTGATGAGTCCACCACGGTGGGCAGTGCCCGGCGCTGACCGAGCGGGCTGATTCCGCCCAGGACGTACCCGGTCACCTTGGCCGCCTCGCCGGGATCAGCGAGGGTGGCCCGCTTGCCGCCCACAGCGGCGGCAAGTGCCTTCAGGTCCAACGCTGCTGACACCGGCACGACGCCCACCGTGAGCCGGCCGTCGACGCTCGCGACGAGCGTCTTGAAGATCCGGCTCGGGTCCACGCCCAGCGCGGCGGCCGCCTCTTCGCCGTACGCCGAGGCTCGGCGGTCATGGTCGTAGCTGTGCAAGGTGTAGTCGACTCCGGCACCGTCGAGAACGGCGGTCGCAGGGGTGACTCGTCCGGACATGGCTCCAGCCTAGGAATGCGCGGGCGGCAAGCGACGTTTCGGCTGTCATGATGTCGCTGACGCAGGGCAGCCGCGCGGGGGACCGCAACCGTCGCAGGCCCGGCGCCGGGCCGGAGCGCAGCCGCGTATCCTCGCCCAGGAACATGCGGGCGACGACGGGAGGGCGCAGCGTGGCTGACGAGACAACCGTCGCGACCGACGTCGCCGAGACGCCTGCCGAGCGCGACGCGCGCTTCGAGCGCGACGCGCTGCCGTTCCTCGACACGCTCTATCCGGCGGCGCTGCGGCTGACCCGCAATCCGGCCGATGCCGAGGATCTGGTGCAGGAGACGTTCGTCAAGGCGTACGCCGCGTTCCACCAGTTCACTGCCGGCACGAACCTCAAGGCGTGGCTCTACCGCATCCTGACGAACACGTTCATCAACACCTACCGCAAGAAGCAGCGCCAGCCGCAGCAGAACTCCTCCGACCAGATCGAGGACTGGCAGCTGTACGCCGCAGAGCAGCACACGTCCTCCGGCCTGCGCTCGGCCGAGATCGAGGCGCTGGACCATCTGCCGGACTCCGACGTCAAAGCCGCCTTGCAGGAACTGCCCGAGGAATTCCGCTTGGCTGTGTACCTCGCCGACGTAGAGGGCTTCGCCTACAAGGAAATCGCCGAGATCATGGGTACGCCGATCGGCACGGTGATGTCACGCCTGCACCGCGGCCGCCGGGGCTTGCAGCGGCTGCTCGCCGACTACGCACGCGACCGCGGCTTCGTCAAGGCCGCCGCCGGCGAGGAATCCTCATGAGCTGCGGCAAGCCGCACGAGGTTCCGTGCTCGGAGGTACTGGAGAAGATCTTCCTGTTCCTCGACAGCGAATGCGACCAAGTCAGTCGCAGCCACATCGCGCAGCACCTCGAAGAATGCGGGCCCTGCCTGCAGTACTTTGGGATCGAGCGGGAGATCAAGGCGTTGATCCACCGCAAGTGCGGCGGCGATCCTCCGCCGGCCGGCCTGCATGAGCGGGTCCGGATCCGGTTGCGCCTGGTGGCCGTCGAGCAGGCCTACCAGGAGACCCCGGACCGCTGACGTCTCAAACGTCCTGACGGCGGATCAGGCGTTCGGCCTGTTGCCGTGGTTGGCTGCGCTCTTCTTGCGACCGCGCCGTTTACGTCCGCGCTTTGACATCGTGCCTCCCTCCGGCTCGCTACCTTCGTGTAGCTAGGGTCTCATGGGACGCGCCGGTCACCGTGGGGAGGGGCAGCGGGTGTTCGAGACGGTGCTCGTCGCCGACCGCGGTCTGCTCGCGGTGCGAGTCATCCGCAGCTGTCAACGACTGGGCATCAAGGCGGTCAGCTGCGTCGCCGAGGGGGACGAGCATGCGCTGCACGCACTTGTGGCCGACGAGGTGATCGCCCTCGGACCGGCAGCCGACCAGCTCTCCCGCAATGACCTCATCCAGGCCTTCATCGAGGCAGCGTTGGTCAGCGGCGCGACGGCCATCCATCCCGGCGGCGCGCGCGACCTCGGCGTCGCCGGCTTCGCTCAGGCGGTGCTTGCGGCGGGCCTGATCTGGGCGGGCGCACCGCTCGCCGGACTCACGCCGTGGAGCGAGACGGTACGCCGGGGCGACCGGGCGCTGCTGTGGGAGACGGCGCCACCTGTGGCCGGCCAAGCCGCACAGCCCGGCGTGGTCGGGCCGGATCGGCTGGTAGAGGCCGTGACCGGCCTCGACCTGGTGGAGCGGCAGCTTCGGCACGCGGCGGGGGAACCGCTCGACGACGTACCAGCGCCATCCGGGCATGCGATCCAGGCCGCCCTCTACGCCGGGCCGCAGACCCTCGTTCCGGTAGCGGTACGCGGCTGGGTCGTGCCGGAGCACGACGGGGTGGTGATCGACGCGGTCCTGGCCGACGGGGCATGGCTGACCAGGCACGACGACGCCGTGCTGGCCCGCGTCACCGCCCATGGCCGGGATCGGGCGCAGGCACTGGACCGCCTCACCGCCGCGGTCGACGGCATCGCCGTGACTGAGCCGCCAGCGGAGTTGGCGGCGCTGCGGGCGCTACTACGCGAGTCTCGGTGATTGGATGACCGGGAACTGATCGTCGCGAGCGAGGAGCGAGCCAGCATGGCCGAGGAGATCCGCGCGGAGATGGTGGCCAGTGTCTGGAAGGTCGTCGCCCAGCACGGTTCCGTGCTGGCCGCCGGCGACACCGTCGTCATCCTCGAGTCGATGAAGATGGAGATCCCGGTGCTCTGTGAAGGTCCCGGCACGGTGGTCGAACTCGCGGTCGCCGAGGGCGACGTCGTTCAGGAAGGAGACCTGATCGCGGTCCTCGGTTAGGGCCTCCTAGCGAGGATGCGTCGATTCCTCAGTCCAGCTCGAGCACGTAACAGAGCAGACTCACCCCCGGCAAGGGAGACCAGTCCCGCGCCGGGTCGGGCCGAAACCCCATCGCCGCGTACAGCCGATGTGCAGCCAGCATCCCCGTCTCGGTGGAGATGACGACCCGGCGGGCGCCGCCGGCCCTCGCCCGGTCGACGCATGCCTCGACAAGGGCCCGTCCGATGCCGCGGCCGCGTGTGGCG
>JACCXW010000462.1 GCA_013696785.1 Geodermatophilaceae bacterium
GCCCTTCGACGCTCTCACGCCTCGCGAGCGCGAGGTGCTGTCGCACCTGGTTGCGGGCCGGACGTACGCAGAGATCGCCGAGGCGTTGTTCATCGGCGAGAAGACCGTGAGCACTCACGTCTCCCACCTGCTTCACAAGACCGGTACGCAGTCACGCCGGGAGGTCTCCGTGCTCTTCCAGCGCGCAAGAACCTCACAGCCGTAGTCCTGGGCGGCGGTCCCCTCTCAGGGGTCGGCCGCGAAATCTCAGGTCGAAGTCCGGATATCGCGATCCGCCGTCGAGGCCGATGCTGGAGGGAACCCATCCTTTAGGAGGTCCCGCAATGTTCTCGCTCCGACGCCCGTTGACCGTCGTCTTCGCCATGTTGATGGCGGTCGTGCCTCTTTCCGTCCGAAGTCTCGCTCAGGCCAGTCAGCCGATCCCCACCACTCCCTGGACGCAGGTGCAGACGCCGAACATGTACCCCTCGTCGGCCGTGGCACGGGACTGGGAGCGCATCCTGATCCGCACCGTCTACACGGAGGCAGTGAGCCCGGTACCCGTCGGTGTGCCCTACCTGGGGTTCACGTCGGTTGCCATGCGCAACGCCGTCCGAACGGCCTACCGTCAGGGCCACGCCTCGGCGGGGGCAGCGGTCGCGGTCGCCGCCCATGACGTACTGGCCACCTACTTCCCGGCCTCCAAGACACACCTCGATGCCGACCTCGCAGCGAGCCTGGCGGCTCTGCCCGATGGCGGCTGGAAGAACCGCGGCATCAGGATCGGCGCGGACGCGGCGAGCGACATGATTGCCCGGCGCACAGACGACGGGCGCAACGACACGTCGATCGTCTACGCGCGCGACCCCAAGCCGGGGACCTGGCAGCCGGCGCCCGGTGGCGCGATGCTCGCGCCCTGGCTCGGCTTCGTCGACCTGCTCGTGCTGCCCAGCCGGATCAAGGTCGACGGACCGGACGCGTTGACCTCGCGCCAGTACGCCGCCGACTACCTCGAGGTCAAGCGCACCGGTGCCGTCGTCGGGGCCGACCGCACTGCCGCCCAGACCGACACCGCCCTATTCTTCAACTCCAACTCCGCGATCATGATCTCCGAGGCATTGCTCTCGTACCTCGGCCAGCATCCGGTGAGCCTCGGCAAGACGGTGCGACTGTTCGCGGTCATGCACAGCTCGATGACGGACTCTGTCATCACCTGTTGGCGGCTGAAGTACGCCGTCGGCTTCTGGCGCCCGAACCAGGCCATCGCGGGAGCAGCCGATGACGGCAACCCGGCGACCGTCGCCGAGCCCGGCTGGACGCCGCTCGTGGCAACTCCGCCATACTCCGAGTACGTCAGCGGTCACGCCTGCTTGACGGCCCCGGCTGTCGAGACGATCCGGATGCTGCTGGGTGAGGAGACACCCCTCACGCTCCACTCCTACAACACGAACACGGATCGCACCTACCCGACGCTGACCGAGATCGAGTTCGACGCCTTCCACGCCCGGATCTGGAGCGGTCTGCACTTCCGGGACGCGATGCAGGACGGCTACTACATCGGTCACACCGCTGCGCACCGAGCCGCCCGGCTAATTCGCTGATGCAGCGACGCACGTTCCTGACGGGTCTCAGCGGCGCCACGGCGTCGCTGGTGACCCGTCGTCGGGACGGCCCGCTTGACGGCCTTGGTGCCGCAACCTGCCATCAGCGATCGGCTGGCGACGGCGGCGACCAGCGCGTGCAGGTGGTGACGGGTCATCACGATTTCGACGGTCTCACCGTTCCCGCCGACGTGGCCCTGACGTTCGACCCCGACGTGACGACCACAATCACGGTCACCGGCAACGTCGTCGTCGAGGGGACGCTGCGGATGCGGCCGGCCCGTCCTGACGTCGTGCACACCCTTCGCTTTTGTGACGTGGACGAGTCGGCGTACGTCGGGGAAACCGGCTGGCCGGTGCCTACCGATGTCGGCCTCTGGGTCATCAGGCGTGGCGTCCTCGACCTCCGGGGCACCCCGCGCGCCGGCTGGAACCGGTTGGGCTGGGACCCCACCTGGGATCCCACCGACGAGGTACGCCGTGCTCCACACTCGCGTGGAGACCACACCCATTGGCGCCCCCAGCGCGAATGGGACCGACTGCCGACGGTGAGAGGACCTGACGGACGGCGTCATCGCACCGAGGCCTTCAACCTCACGCGCAACGTCGTCGTCGAGGGGGCTGCCGGGCGTCGCGCCCACGTGCTGATCGCCAGCTCGGCTCCCCAAAGCCTCCGCTACGCGCTCTTT
>JACCXW010000002.1 GCA_013696785.1 Geodermatophilaceae bacterium
GGGACCAACCCAGCAGAGCTTCAACGAATCCAGTGCGAACGAGCGGTGTAAGTGCCGAGATGTGGTACCACCGGCTGTGTCGCAGCACAACCGCCCACGGGTCGACCTCCATCACGCGCTCCGCGGCCTTGCCGATTCGATAAACCAGGCGCAGCCGCCGGGCCGCGGCGCACGCCTCGATCAGCGAAGTCGTCAACTCCGGGCTGGCCCAGGTTTCCGGCGTTGGAAGTGGAGTGGACACCTCATGGAAGGCGCGAACCGGACCGGCCACCCTCTCCGGCAAGACCCTGACGATCTTGGCCAGCGCGCTGCCCACCGGGTCGGTCGGTTCGCCGCGTTCCGGTGACCTTCCAGGACGGCCATGACGAGACCCATCGCCTCAGCGGCAGTGAACTTCAACGGCGGAAGCCGCAAGCCACGGCCCACCCGATAGCCCCCGTGGGGACCGCTGACCGACTCGATCGGCAGATCCGCCTCGCGCAAGATCGCGACGTACCGACGGGCGGACCTCTCCGTGACTCCGAGTCGCTCTCCCAGCCTGTACGCCGTGATTCCGGCGCTGTTCTGGATCAGTTCCAGTGCAAGAAACGCCCTGGCGGTCGGGCTTACGTCGCCGGCCATGCCATCGTCCGTCCCGGAAGTAGATCGTCCGGAACGCACGTTAGCGTGCCTCCCATGGACAGTGGCAGCGACGCGACTCTGCGCGAACCGCCGATGGCCGGCAATGAGCTCGACACGCTCCTGGGTGCCCTGGAACGTCAGCGCGGCTATGTGGCCTGGAAGTGCGGCAACCTGGACTCGGCCGGTTTACGGGCGACCTTGGGACCGTCAAGCGTGAGCTTGGGTGGTCTGCTGAAACATATGGCAGCGGTCGAGGCCAACATGTTTTCGGTCAGGCTGCACGGCCGGGATCCTGGCCCCCCGTGGAACACCGTTGACTGGGACGCCGATCCGAACTGGGAGTGGCGCTCGGCTGCCGAGGACAGCCCCGAGCAGCTGGTTGGGCTTTGGCAGGACGCGGTGGGCCGCTCCCGCATCCTGGTAGCCGAGGCGGTCGCCGACGGCGGCCTGGACCGGCTCGCCTCCTTCACCTGGCCCGACGGTCGAACCCCCAGCATGCGACGGCTGCTCATTGACATGATCGAGGAGTACGCACGCCACGTGGGTCATGCCGATCTCATCCGGGAGTCGGTCGACGGGCTCGTCGGAGAGGACCCCTAGGCAATGACCCCGGCCACGACGACGAGAGAGCCGATCACTGCACTCTCCGCCGCGAACCCGGATTGGCATCGCGTAGCTGAGTATCGCCACCACGCCTAGAGCGACAAGAGCCCGCCGGGATCACTCCCGGCGGGCCCTTCGTCCAGTGCGATCAGCTACCGAACTTCACCGCGGCGTACGCGTTGACGATGCCGTGGCCGTAGAACCCGTTGTCGGACGTCGGGCCGGCGCAGAAGGCCGTCTCCCGTCCGATCGAGCCGTCGTCGCGGATCCGCTTGTAGTGGAACAGGCGCGGCTGCGGGCAGGCGTGCTCGACGGCCGACTGGTAGAGGACGTGCTGGACCTGGTCCACCGCCATGGTGAGGCCGCCGTGCACCGCGTCCTGGTGCCCGAACTGGCTCACGATCAGAGCGGCGACGCCGGCGGCGTGCGGTGCGGCCATCGAGGTGCCCTGCAGGTACTGGTAGTAGGCGCACACCCGGTGGGTGTTGCGCTGCAGGCAGTCCTTGACGACGAACGGCGTGGTCGAGTTGCCACGCTTGTCGATCTCACCGGAGAGCCGGCCCAGCCGTTCCGGGTACGCCGCCAGCACGAGGTTGCGCGGGTCACCGGTGTTGTCGGGTGAGTCGTAGTAGTCGCCGCCCGGCGCCGAGACGTCGGTCTGCTCGGTGCCGTAGTTGCTGTAGTAGGCCTTGCGCGTGCTGATGCCGGTCGCGCTGACCGCGATGACGCCACGGGTCTCGGTGGGCACCGTGATGCAGCTGTTGTCGATGCGGCGGGTCTTCTCCGAACCCGGCGGGAAGTCGGGGCTGATCTCGTCGATCTTCGGGTGGCCGAGGTCGGTCGCCTCGTTGCCCTCCGCAGCGACCGGCGTGACACCCCGGGCGATCGCGTAGTCGATCGCCCGCTGCGTCGCCCGCCGGATCACCCGCTGCTCACGCTGCTCGGCAGCTGAGTCCTTCGGGTTGTCGAGGCAGTTGAACAGCCACGGGTCGGTGAAGTAGCTCATGTTGATGACGTCGACGCCGATGTCGCCGGCGTAGGTGTACGCGTCGAGGGTCGGGGCGAGGAAGAAGTAGCCCGAGTCCTGGCCGGCCCGCAGGTTGACCAGCGTGACGTTGGGGGCGACGCCGGCGATGCCGATGCCGTTGACGGCGCCCGCGACGGTGCTGCCCAGGTGCGTCCCGTGACCGTTGTCATCCCAGCCCACCGGGTCATGGCACGAGCGGAACTCGCACGGCCCGTCGATGGAGGGGATGTCGGGCGTGAAGTTGCGGCTCAGGTCGCGGTTGAAGTTGGGCCGGATGTCGGGGTGCTGGACGTCGAGGCCGGTGTCGATGATGCCGACCATCACACCGGGGCGGCCCGGCTGCACGCGGTAGGAACCGTTCGCGGTCGCGCCGATCTGGCGCATGTCCCACTGCCGGTCGGCGAGCGGCTCGGCGCCCTGCGCGGG
>JACCXW010000054.1 GCA_013696785.1 Geodermatophilaceae bacterium
TCCTGAGTCAGGCGCGGCTTGGACGGTGCCCAGGGCGCGGAAAGCAGAATGCGGCGCGGCCAGAAGTCCCTACTGAGAAAGTTCCGGAACCGTACGGACCAAAAAGGGCAGAACGTCCCGGTGTCCGGGCCGGAGGGGGGGAGGGCTCCCTCCCCTGGTCCCCTCCTCTGCCAGGATGGTCCGGACCCGGAGGTAGTCATGCGGTCTCCTCAGTGCTGGTGGTGGACTCGATCTCGACGGCGCCGAGACTGTGGATTAGGTGGACGACGAGCCGGTCGTACGCGGCGTCGGTCAAGGCCTGGTACGGGCCGCAGTTGGGGTGTTTGCCGATTGACCAGGCAACGGCGTCAAGTCGTTGCCGGCAGACCTCGCAGAGCCGTTCGGCCGAGGAGTCTTTGGTCATCATCACAGCCACGCCGCCGTGGCCTTCGGGTACACCGGGTCGTCGGTGGCGCAGCCCGGGCACAGGCCGTCGGGCAATGGCTCGCGCCCGGGATGGGTCTGGCAGGTGGCCTTGGCCTTCGGCTGGGCCTCGCAGACCACACACAGGCCGTCCGACCAGACTTCGGTGCCGCACGTCGGGCAGGTAGGCGGGTCGGCCTCGCCCTCGATTGCTGGACCAGATATGGAGTGTGAAGGCGACGGGTCGGTAGCGGAGGTTGCGCCTGGTAGTAGATCCACAATGGGTTCGGTCGCGGACGTCGCGGACGGAGACCCTGGCATGCGGGTCGATTCCGGCCGCGGGCCTTCGCTGCGTCCGCGATGTCCGCGGTCATTCGCATTGTGGGTTGAAATCAGGGCGATGCCGTCGTAGCTGCGGTATCGGGTGCCGTCTGGCAGCTCCGGGCGGGATACCCGGATGGAAGGAAGCACGGCGCGGAGGTCTCGGCCGAAGCTCTGCACACTGCCGGGTCTGCGGCCGTTGTCCTCGCACCAGATCTTCCACGCGGCGTAGAGCACGTCGATCCGGACGCTCGCCTCTGCGCTAGTTGTGCAGTGGTCGCGGACGAACGCGGACGTGGGTGAGACCAGATCTTGCAGGGCTGCGATGGCATCGGACGAGGATGCCGGCACGGTCAGCTTCCCGAACGCGCCGAGTCGGTCGAGCCCGTCCAGCGCCCAGTTGAGGATGCCGGGCAGCTCGCCGAGTAGCTCGCCCGTCAGGTGCGTGTTCTCCCTGCCGTAGAACGACTCGCGGAGTGCCAGCACGATGAACCGTGAGGAGATGGCGCCGGAGGCGTCGCCGAAGCGGGGAAGCTCATTGGATAAGATCATGAATCTGGTGGGCAGCTTCCCGGTCCACGGCTCGCGATACTTACGGTCGACGGTCAAGGTGTCCTCGCCGGAGATGGAGAGCAGCCGCTCGACGACCTGGTGCACGCCGGCTCCTCCAAGCCTCGCGTCGGACACCAGGGCAAGTGGCTTTCCGAGCAGTGGGGACAGCCCGAAGTTCGTGGCCAGTGATGCCAGGGTCGGGCCGGCCTCGTTGCCCTTGCCGATCAGCTCGACCAGCACGCGGGCGATCGTGCCCTTGCCGGCGCGGATCGGTCCGATCAGCAGCAGGATCTTGTGCAGGTCGGTGCGACCGGACAGGACGTAGCCGAACCACTCCTGTAAGGCGGCGATCGACTCCGGGTCGTCGGGCCATAGCTGGGCGAGGAACCGCAACCAACGGGTCGGTTCCGGCGCGTCCTCGCGGTGCGCGAAAGGCACTGAGACGACGTTGAAGAATGCCGGAGTGTGCTCAAGCAGTTTGCGGCTTCCGACGTGAAGGAGTCCGTTGGTGCAGGCGACGAGTTCGCCGGCTGGCACGTCGGCGTCCGCGATCCACGCGGGCGGGTTTACCGACTCAGGCAAGTGGGTGACCGCGCCGAGGGCTTCGAGCATGTTGGCCACCTTGTAGCGGGTCGGGGACCAGGCTTTCTGCTTGCCCTCCTCGTCGAGGTAGTCCGCGTGCTCGACCTGCTGATACGCCCACGATCGGATCTCGGCGTCCTCAATCTCGGCCCAATGGCTGGACTTCCAGCGCATCCAGCCACCGCGCCACGACCGCAGTGTCAGATGCCCGCCGTACTGGTGTTTCCCGACGAGTCGGCGTGCCGTCGCCATCGGGTTCGATGGAGACGGCAGGATCTCATCACCAAAATGATCTGCATCTTCGTGGTCATCGACATCTAGCTGGTCATCGACGTGGTCGTCTTGCTCGTCATCGACGTGGTCATCGGTCGATGCTCCGAACAGGTGGTCGGCGGTCATGCCGCCACCTCCTGAACCGGCATGCCGAGTCCGGCGAGGACCGTCGCTCGGCGGTTCCGCAGCTCGTACACGGCGACAACTTCGGCGCCAACGACCCGGACCAACTCGGCCAGCGACGCGGACTCGGCAACCTGGCCGATCCGCTCCCCCAGCTCGGCGCAGCGGCGACGCAGCGACGCATCTAAGACGGCGGCGGCGTAGACGTCGACCGAGGCGGGCAGCGGAACGGCTCCGTA
>JACCXW010000077.1 GCA_013696785.1 Geodermatophilaceae bacterium
CTACGCACTACTCGTTCGGTTCGGGAGT
This sequence comes from Geodermatophilaceae bacterium, assembly GCA_013696785.1. Taxonomy (GTDB): domain Bacteria; phylum Actinomycetota; class Actinomycetes; order Mycobacteriales; family Geodermatophilaceae; genus JACCTY01. The sequence continues at coordinate 29 of JACCXW010000077.1, forward strand.
TCACGAGTCGAGGCTCAGGCCGACCAGCAGCGGAACCAGGCCGGGGCTGACCCGTGCCGAGCCACCACCCCGGCTCGAGAGCGCCGTCGCGCAGCCGCCCATGTTGTCCACCACGATGAGCGCCACCGGCGATTCGGCAATCCGAAACTCGATTTGGTACATGCTGTTGACGTGCCGGCAGGGCGGTTCGTCCGAGGCCGCGGTGAGTTCGAGTTCCGTGAGTAGGTCGGACAGGTCCTGGTCGGACACCACGTGGCCAGAATTGGGGGATGCGGACCTCCTGACCCGAGCGGTGAGATCGGGTTCGCGATGTGGCACCTCGAATGCCGAGACAGTGCGACTAACCGGCGCGAGGTACGTCAGAAACTCATCGATGGGAATCCCACCCGCCTGAGCAGATTGCCCCGAGGCCGGCAGGAACACGGTATGCCGGGGGGCAATGCTCACCGGTATACGGCCATCACCCAAGCCGAGCAGCCAGACCGGAGTGCCATCGTCGAGTGCTGTCACTGTCAGTGGCCCGGTGACAGGGGGCGATCTGTCCGCGCGCTCCCAGATGTAGGGTGCCACAACGACGCCGATGCACGGGCTTTCGTCGCCTCCGATGCCAGGGCCCGAGACCGTGACCCGATAGACCACCCGGTCGGCAGCTGGGCAGGCGAGAACGCTCGCGTCCAGCTCGGTTGCGGAATCGGGTGGAAACTCGGTCCAACCGGGCGGCGTCACGACCAGCGGGGCCGGCAGGCTCAACACCAGGCCGTTCTCGAGGTTGATCACCGTGTCGCGGCCGAGGGCGTCCTCGGGTTGGCCCTCCTGCCAGGCGGCCGATTTGTCCGAAGGTCCGGCAACCGGACCGTCCCCCCGGGTCCGGGCCTCGACGACGTTGAGTACGCCGGCGCCGCCCACGATGACGATCAGCGTGGCCAAGGCCGTGAGCAGTACCGAACGGCGACGCTCGCGACGGGCCAGGGCCGCGACGACCTGCTCCGGGTCGATCGTCATAGGCATGTGGCCCCGTACCGCCCGCTCGAGCAGGTCGTGGATGGCCCTGTCGTCGCTCACTGGCATTCGCTCGCTGCGCTCGCTCATCGGCGTTCTCCGATCGTCTCGTCCACGTCTGCGTCCATGTCGTTGAGGAGCTTGCTGGCCCGGAGGAACGCCACTGCCCGCGACGCCCGGCTCTTGACGGTTCCGGCAGAACAGCCGAGCCGTTCGGCGATCTCCGCTTCGCTCAGCCCGGCCCAGTACCGCAGCACCAGCACGATCCGTTGCTGGGCCGGCAGCGTGCGCAGCGCGTCGAGCACCGCCTCGGCCTGGTCCTTGATCGCGTAGGCGTCGGTGTCCGCGGCTAGCTCGGGCAGGTCGGCGGTCGGCAGCTCGCCGCGCCAACGTCGCCGTACCATCCGCCACGCCAGCCGCTCCATCACGGTGCGGGTGTAGGCCTCGGGCTGTCCGTCGGGGTACAGCCGACCCCAGACGCGGAAGGTCTTCACCAACGCGGTCTGGACGAGATCCTCACCGTGCCCGCGGTCGCCGGTGAGCAGGACGCCGTAGCGGACCAGGGCGGGATAGCGGCTACCGACAAATGCGGAGAAGCCCTCCACCCTCGCCTGCCCCCTTTGCGCCGCCTACCCGCCTACCCTCCCCAAGACACTGGCCGGCGGCGGGGTTCCATCCGGCAGGATGACAGTCATGCCCCTGACTGCGCACGTGTCATGACCGGCCGGAACCTGCTGGGTGAACCACCGCCGACTCTCCTCCCGGCGCAGCCCGCAATCGCGCAGCTGGTCGCCGACGGCACCGATCCCGTCGAGATCGCCACCAGGCACCCCTCGGCGAGCATGGCCTGGGCGACGCTCGCCGAGCGGGCCATGGACGGGGGTCGCACGATCGAGGCGTACGCCTATGCGCGGACCGGTTACCACCGCGGCCTCGATGCGTTGCGGCGCAACGGTTGGAAGGGTTTCGGCCCCGTGCCGTGGTCACACGAACCCAACCGCGGATTCCTGCGCTGCGTCGGTGTGCTGGCCAAAGCCACCGCGGCCATCGCCGAAGTCGACGAGGCCCAGCGCTGCGCGGAACTGCTCCGCGAATGCGACCCAGAGGCAGCACAGCTCCTGCTCTGACCCCTGTGGACGAGCCGCCCCGATTTCCACACCCTCGGGACAGCAGTCGGCGCTCGGCATCCCGTCGCTCAAGCTCGTGTCCGTGGATCCCTCGCTGGCTCTCCAACAGTGTGGTGGAGCGGCGTCGTACCTCAGGTTGTGTGCTCTGGGCGTGACCGCGCATTCCCTCTGGCGCGCCCGGGTTCGTGGTCAGGTCGAACGGCTGCGCCGCGGGAGCTACGCGCTGCCGGATGCCGATCTGCCTATGGTCGCAGCGGTTCGTCTTGGCGGTGTGCTCTCCTCTACGTCGGCGGCGCGATACCTCGATCTGCCGGTGCTCGTCGCGCACGAGGCGCATGTGACCGTGCCTCGAACATGGGGTCATGCACGTGCCGTCGCCGTGAAGGTTCACCGGCGAGGCCTGATCCCCGGTGAGCACGATGGGGTGGCGACCGGCCTTGCCCGGACCGTGCTCGACTGCGCGCGTGAATTGGACCTGCGCGAAGCGGTTGTTGTAGGAAATGCTGCTGTGCGCTCGGGCCTCGCGCTTGGGGCGTTGCACCGGGCTGCCTTGAAGGCGACGGGTCCGGGCTCAGCTGCACTCCGCCGGACCGTCGCATTGGTCGATGGTCGGGCCGAGTCGCCGATCGAGACGTGCCTGCGGCTGCTGGCGCTGCCACTGGCGGTCGTCGACCTGCAGGTGCCGATCGCCGGGGTCGGGCGCGTGGACATGCTCTTGGACGGATGGCTGGTCCTGGAGGCGGACGGGTTCGAGCATCACTCGACGCGGGCGCACTACCGGGTGGATCGACGACGAGCCAATGCGCTTGCAGAGCAAGGCTTCGTGCTTGTGCGCTTCAGCTACGAGGACATCGTGCACCGCCCCGACTACGTCGTCGCGACGATCCGGCTGGTCCTCACCCGCCGGAACCATGATCGACGCCAGGCCACACATTGAGCGGTCGGCGTGCGGTTGCGGCGGCGTGTCCCGGCCGACACGCGGGAGGCCGGGGAGCATTGTGTGGGCGGGCGTCGATCTTGATGGCGCCGGGCGCTCTGCTCAGCGGTGCGGGGGGTCCTCGACCTCGTGGGCCAGCTCGTCGAGGTCGGCGCCGCCGGACATCAACTGGGTCAGGTCGTCGAGGTCGATGTCCTCGCGAGTGACGTTGGCGACCATCGCGCCGTGGTTGAGCAGGATGAACCGGTCGCCCACCGGGTAGGCGTGCCGCGGGTTGTGGGTGATGAAGATGACGCCGAGACCCCGCTCACGGGCCTGTACGACGTGCCGCAGCACCATGCCTGCCTGCTTGACGCCGAGCGAGGCGGTCGGCTCGTCGAGGATCAGGACCCGAGCGCCGAAGTAGACCGCGCGGGCGATCGCGACGCACTGTCGCTCACCGCCGGACAGCGTGCCGACCGGCTGATGCGGATCCTGGACGTCGAGGCCGAAGCGGGCCAGCTCGGCCACCGTGATGTCCTGGGCCTGCTCGACGTCGAGTCGCCGCAACGGCCAGACGCCGCGGGTCGGTTCCGAGCCGAGGAAGAAGTTCCGCCAGATCGACATCAGCGGGACGATCGCCAGATCCTGGAAGACCGTCGCGATGCCGCGGTCGAGTGCCTGCCGCGGCGAGGAGAACTTCACCCGCTTGCCTGCCACGAAGTACTGCCCCTGGTCGAAGGACACCACCCCGGACAGGATCTTGATCAAGGTCGACTTGCCGGCGCCGTTGTCGCCGAGCACACATGTGACCTCCCCGGAATTGACGGTGGCGCTGATCCCCTGCAGCGCGACGACGCCGCCGTAGCGCTTGCCGAGTCCGCGGACCTCGAGCAACGGGGTGTGCGGCGGGATGTCGGACTCCGGCAGTTGGTCGCCGGCACCGTCGAGAGCGGCCTGGATGTCGTCGATCGGGTGCACGTCCGGTCTCATCCGGGCGAGTCCTCGGCACGTCTGCGTACGACGACGGTGTTGATCAGGACCGCCGCGAGCAGCATCCCGCCGAGGAACAGCGGGAACCAGTCGGTGTCCCACTGCGCGAAGACGATGCCCTGCTGCGTCATTCCGTAGATGAGAGCGCCGATCGAGGCGCCGATCGCCGAGCCCGCTCCGCCGGTGAGCAGGCAGCCGCCGATCACCGCCGCGATGATGTAGTTGAACTCCTCACCGAGGCCGACGTTGGCTTGCACGCTGGTCAGCCGCACGACCGAGATCGTGCCGACCAGCCACGCCGCCGTGGCCGTCGTCATGAAGAGCAGGATCTTCGTCCGTCCCACCGGTACGCCGACGCTGCGGGCGCTCGTGGGCGCACCGCCCGAGGCGAAGATCCAGTTCCCGAACTTCGTCCGGATGAGCAACAGGGTGGCGACGACGGCCACGCCGATCCACCACAGGATGGCCACCCTGAACTGGCCGTCGCCGATGGTCGCGGTCGAGGCGAACACCGCACGCGCGGCGCCGTACCCCTGGGCTTCGTCGACACCGCCGACCTGGACGGTGTCGGTCAGGTGCTTGGTCACGCCCACGTTGATGCCCTGCAGGGCCAGGAAGGTGCCGAGGGTGACGATGAAGCTCGGCAGCCGGGTCCGGGTCACCAGGATGCCGTTGAGGAAGCCGACCGCGAGTGCGAACAGCAGCGACCAGGCGATGCCCTCCCAGATGTTCACACCGAGCTGGTCGACGAGCAGAGCGGTGACGAGACCGGTGGAGGCGGTCAAGACGCCCGCGGACAGGTCGAACTCGCCACCGATCATCAGCAGGGCGACCGCCACCGCCATGATCCCGAGAGTGGCAGTGACGTCGAGGACGTTGGCGATCCCGGCCGACGAGGCGAACTCGGCGGTCTGGGTGGCGAAGAAGGCGGCGATGATGACCGCCCCGATCACCGAGCCGAGTTCCGGCCGGGACAGTGCGCGGACGAGAGGACTGCGGCCTGGAGTGAGCGGTACACCCCGCGCTGAGGTCGCAGCCGTCATGTCACCCGCCCTCCGTTGCCTGTGTGGAGTAAACAGTCTGCCTTGCCGTACGGCTCAGCGGGTGCCGTTCGAGGCCAAGTCCTCGACGCTGTCGACGTTCTCGACGGTGATGTAGCGCGGTCCGGTGGGGACGGGTTGCCCACCGCCGACGACATTGCCGTTGCGTGCATACAGCGCGAGAAACACGACCGGCAGGTAGCCCTGCAGGTACTGCTGCTGATCGACGGCGAACAGTATCTGGCCGTTGCGGATGCTTTGGAAGACGTCGGCGTTGAGATCGAACGTCGCCAGCATCGCGGCCGACCCGGCTGCTTCGATCGCTGCCGCGGCGGCGTCGGCCACCGCCGGGTTGAGCGTGAGTACGCCGTCGATCTCCGGGTCGGTCCGCAGCTCCGAGGCGATCGTCGTCTCGGTGACGGCGATGTTGCTCGCGTTGACCCGCATGGTGTGCATGACGTCCTCGACGTCGCCGCCCGAGGGGTTCGCGCCCAGGCCGAGCGCCGCGCCTTGACAGCGTTCCTCCAGGCTCACGTTGCCGGCTTCGTGGATCACGCAGAGCAGTTTCGTCACGCCGGCCTCGCGCAGCCGGACGCCGGCGCCCTCGCCGACGCTGGCCGCTGACTGGCCCACGTGCGTCAGCGCGCCGAACTCTGCCGAGCGTTCCTCGCCGGCGTCGATGGTGACGACCGGGATGCCTGCCGCTTCGGCGCGCGCGATGGACTCCTGCAGGGCGTCAGGGTCGGGCATGGACACGATCAGGCCATCGACCTGGCTGGACGTCGCGGCGTCGATGAGCTGCGCCTGACCGCCCGGCTCGGGGTCTGCCTGGTAGTCGATCTCGATGTTGTCCGCCGCACCGGCATCCTCGGCCCCCGTCTTGACGACGTCCCAGAACGAGTCGCCGGCTGTCCCGTGGGTCACGACGGCGAAGGTCAGGAGGCGGTCGGGGTCCCCAAGTGGTGTCGCCGTCGGAGTCTCGGTGGCCCTGGACGATTCGACGACGGGCCCGGCGGAGTCCTCGGACCGGCTGCCTGCTGTACAGCCGCAGAGGATCAGCGCAATGGCGGCTGTCAGCGCGAGCCATGCTCCGCGTCCCATCGACCGTCCCTTCCGTCCGAGCACGGCACGTTCCGAGCGCCGGGGGGCCGGGCGACCGTGTCGGCCCGTACCGTGTCCGGCGTGGGGCCAACGCAGGTCGAACTCACCCGCTTTCAGCCGCGGCTGATGATTGCCTTGTTCGGCATTGCGGCGAGCACCCAGTCCCCGTCCCCGGTCCTTCTTTTCTACACCGATCGCCTGGGTCTCGGTGCGATCGAGCTGACCGTGTTCTTCGCGGTGTACGCGCTCGGCCTCGTCCCCTCCCTGCTGCTGGGCGGCCCGTACTCCGATCGGTTCGGGCGACGGACCGTTGTCGTCCCGGTCAGCCTCCTCAGCGTCGTTGCGCTGCTGGTCTTGCTGTTGGCCGATACGGCGGGGCAGCCGGCGCTGCTGATCGGTCGTTTCCTGCAGGGAGTGACGAGCGGGGCAGTCTTCACCGTCGGGACCGTCTGGATGCGCGAACTCGCCGGCCGCGAGCGGGCCGCGTCTGCTGCGATGCGGGCATCCGCCGCGATGGCCGTCGGGTTCGCCGTGGGTCCGTTCGTCGCGGGGGTGCTCGTGCAGTGGGCGCCGTGGCCGACGGTGCTGCCGTTCGCATTGCCGCTGCTGTTGGTGCTGCTCGCATTCGCGATGGCCCGCACAGTGCCCGAGACGATGACGGTACGACGGCCGGGCCGACTGCAGATCGGTGTCCCGCCTGGCGCCGGGCGCGGGTTCCTGCTGTACCTGCTGCCGATCGGTCTGCTGGTCTACACCTTCGCGGTGCTGTCGCTGACCGTCTTTCCGCTGCTCGTGGCGCGGGCCGGCTTCGGCGCCACCCTGTTCCTGGCCGGATTCATGGCCCTGATCGTCCAGGGCTCGGCCGCGATCTCGACACCTTGGGCCAAGCGGTTGCGGCCCGGCCGTAGCGGCCCCGTCGCCGCTCTGCTGGCAGCCGCCGGCTGCGGGTTCGGGTACCTCGCCGTGCAGCCCGGCGGGTGGGCCTGGACGGTCCCGGCAAGCCTCGCGATCGGGATCTCGGAAGGACTGGCCATCACGTCCGGGATCACGGTGGCGGATCGGCTTGCCCCACCGCATCGCCGGGGCGGTCTGGTGTCGGTCTTCTACCTGGTCGTCTACTTCGGCTTCATGGTTCCGACGATCCTCGTGCTGCTCAGTGGTGACTCCTTGTTCTCCGGCGAGCCGATCCTCGTTCTTGGGGGCTGCGCCCTCGTCGTCACCGGGATCCTCGCAGGCCCCGGTCGGCGGCTGGTCAACCAGATCGCGCCGGTGCCCTTAGTAGCCAATGCTGGCGAGGGTCGGCGTACCACGTCCACTTCGTGACCGGACGCGGGAATGCCACGCCGTCCACTGTGGACAGTGCCTCGTCGCAAGCGGTCTGGAGGCACCGGCCGGTACTCGTCGTCGTCCGCCGGAGCCGTCGGGTTGTCACCACATCCGTGACGAGACCGCAGTCGACGTCGTAGTCGGGGCGTACCTCGATCCGCCGTACCGCGCCGTCCGCGGCGACGGCGTCATCGTGATAGCTCTGCGCGCCGAACGCCGGGTTTCCGGCCCATGCCGACAACCGGCCGCGATGCAGCAGCAGCCCCCCGTGGTCGTCGCGGACCAGCCGCACCTCGCGGACCTCGTCGCCGGTCGCGATGTCGGCCGCCAGCGTCGGACGGGGTGGCAGCCCGAGTCGGGCGGACAGCTCGCGTGAGTTCCGGTCCACGTCGGCGACCCACCCGACCGGTACGTCGGTCACCTGCTCCCGCCGGACCAGTCGCAGCACGAGGGCGTTGAGACCGGTGACGTCCGCGCTCACCACGAGGCGGCGACCGTCGAGTGCATCGAGTGCGGTGTCCAGGTCGGCGCGCTCGGCCGTGACCAGAATCGGATCTGCCCGCATGTGGTGTGCCACCGTCCGAACCCAGTCGTCGACCGACCCGATCCGCAACAGTGCGACGTTCACTCGGTTACCCTTCGTGCGCCCATCGAAGCTTGCAGCTGACCGTAACGGTCGAGGAGAGTCTGCCCATGCCCGCAGTCGTGCTCATCGGCGCCCAGTGGGGCGACGAGGGGAAGGGCAAGGCGACCGACGTCCTGGGCGACCGGGTCGGGTACGTCGTGCGCTACCAGGGCGGCAACAACGCCGGGCACACCGTGGTCACGCCGGACGGCGAGAAGTTCGCGCTGCACCTGATCCCGTCGGGCATCCTCACGCCAGGATGCGTCCCGGTGATCGGCAACGGCGTCGTGATCGACCCGGGCGTGCTGCTGGAGGAGTTGGCGGGCCTGGAGGAGCGCGGCGTCGACACCTCGCGGCTGGTCATCTCCGCCGACGCGCATCTGATCATGCCGCACCACCGCGCGCTGGACCGTGTTACCGAACGGCATCTGGGCAAGGCCAGGATCGGTACGACGGGACGCGGCATCGGCCCGGCGTACGGCGACAAGGTGGCGCGGATCGGCATCCGGACGCAGGACCTGCTCGACCCCGGCATCTTCCGGGCCAAGCTCGACGTCGCCTTAAGGGAGAAGAACCAGGTTCTGGTGAAGGTCTACAACCGCAAGGCGGTGGACGTCGACGAGGTGGCCGAGGAGTACCTGGGGTACGGCGAGAAGCTCGCACACCGCATCGTCGACACGAGGCTGCTGCTGGCCGAGGCTCTCGATTGCGGTGATTGGGTGCTGCTGGAGGGCTCACAGGGCACCCTGCTGGACGTCGACCACGGCACCTACCCGTTCGTGACATCATCCTCGCCGACCGCGGGCGGTGCGGCCGCCGGCAGCGGGATCGGGCCGACCCGGATCTCACGCGTGATCGGGATTCTCAAGGCGTACACCACCCGGGTGGGCTCGGGACCGTTCCCGAGCGAACTGCACGACGAGTGGGGCGAGTTCCTGCGCAAGCACGGAGGCGAGGTCGGTGTCACGACCGGCCGGGACCGTCGCTGCGGCTGGTTCGACGCCGTGATCGCCCGCTATGCCACGAGGGTCAACGGCATCACCGACTTCTTCCTCACCAAGCTCGACGTCCTCACCGGGATGGACACCGTCCCGATCTGCGTCGCCTATGACATCGACGGCACGCGGTACGACGAGATGCCCATGACGCAGACCGCGTTCCATCACGCCCGCCCGATCTACGAGCGGCACCCCGGCTGGTGGGAGGACATCAGCGACTGCCGAACATTCGGTGATCTGCCGGCGAACGCGCAGTCCTATGTGCTGCGGCTGGAAGAACTCTCCGGGGCCCCGATGAGCGTGCTCGGTGTCGGCCCCGGCCGCGACCAGAACGTGCTCATCCGCGACCTTCTCGGCTGACCCCGGTGTGCGGATTCGTCCGTAGCGCCGTGGGTCAGGCGGCTTCGTCGGTGGCGAGGCGGCGGGCGTAGACGGCGATGTCGGGCTGATCGGCGAACAGTCCGTCCACGCCGAGGCCGAAGAACAGCTCGTACTCGGCCGCTATGTCGCCGTACCTGTTCGGGTCGGTGCCGATCCGGAAGTCCATCGGAAGGAACATGTTCTCGGCCCGGAACGTGTACGGGTGCACCAGCAGGCCGGCCACGTGTGCGTTGTCTACAAGGGCCGTGGGCTCGAGCAGGAACCCGGCGGCGTCCCGAGGAACGATCCGGTTCTTGTCCGGGCCGATGCCATCGGCGTACCGGGCGATCTGGCGCAATCCGGCCTGCGTCACGAGATCGTCGTACGTCAGGTCGCTCCCAGCGGCCACGAGGTCGTACGGCGCGCCGGTTCCCCCGATGAGTTGGACCAGCGGCACGTCGATGACGCGGTTCAGCTGGCGCAGGTTGGTGGTCTCGAAGGACTGGACGAAGACCTTGGCGTCAGCGCCGTCGAGTCCGTTGGCCCGGAGGGTGGCGACGAGCGGCTCCTCCAGCGAGAGGCCGATCGAATCGAAGTACGTCGGGTGCTTGGTCTCGGGGTAGATCCCGACCCGGTAGCGGGCGGCCAGGTCGATGACCTCCTGGAACGTGGGGATCGGGAAGCGGCCGTCGTAGATGGTGTTGTTCGGCCGGACGTCGGGGAGGCGCTCCTTGGCCCGCAACGTCTTCAGCTCGGCCAGCGTGAAGTCTTCGGTGAACCACCCGGTCAACGAAAGCCCGTCCACGGTCTTCGTCGCGAGGCGGTCCGCGAACTCCGGGTGGTCTGCGACGTTGGTCGTGGTGCTGATCTCGTTCTCGTGCCGAGCGACGAGTACGCCGTCCTTTGTGGAAACCAGATCCGGCTCGATGAAGTCGGCGCCCATCCGGATCGCGAGCTCGTACGACGCCAGCGTGTGTTCGGGGCGGTAGCCGGGAGCGCCCCGGTGCCCGATCACCAGAGGGGTCGCGGCTGCGGCGCCCGGGATGACCTGGGCCGACGCGGGTCCGATGGAGAGGCCGATCATGAGGCCGACCGCAAGAGCTGCGGCGAGCGTGGCCGCCAACAAGCGGCGGTAGGAAAGTCGTTTGCTGAACACGGGAGAGCCTCCTCGACGGACGATCTGGGTCTCACGTTTCCCAACGCAATCCTGGGCAGGCATCCAAACGGACAACGACAGGCTGCATCGAAGTGATCGCTGCCCGAACTCGCTGCCGCCGGGGCTGGCTACGCTGCCGGGATGCGCGTGCTCGTGATCGGCTCCGGCGCGAGGGAACACGCGCTCTGCACGGCGTTGCGGGCCGACCCGGCTGTGGTCGGGGTGGTGTGCGCTCCCGGCAATGCCGGCACCGACACCGTGGCAGAGAGCAGACCGGTGGACGCGTCCGATCCGGCCTCGATCGCCGATCTTGCTGCCGCCGTTGCCGCCGACCTGGTCGTGATCGGGCCAGAGGTCCCGCTGGTGGCCGGGGCCGCAGATGCGGTGCGCGGCAAGGGAATTGCCTGCTTCGGCCCCAGCGGGCCTGCCGCCATGCTGGAAGGATCCAAGGATTTCGCAAAGGCTGTGATGGCCGCGGCCGCGGTACCGACTGCGGCCTCGCGCAGCTGCCATCGCGTGGCCGATATCGCTGCGGCGTTGGCGCTTTTCGGCCCGCCCTACGTCGTCAAGGACGACGGTCTGGCGGCTGGGAAGGGGGTGGTGGTCACCCCGGATCGCGCGGTCGCCGAGGCGCACGGGCGGTCGATCATCGCCGCAGGGGGTTCGATCCTCGTCGAGGAATTCTTGGCCGGGCCCGAGGTGTCGCTGTTCGCTGTCACGGACGGCGAGACGATCGTGCCGCTGTTGCCCGCTCAGGACTTCAAGCGGATCGGCGACGGTGACACCGGACCGAACACGGGCGGAATGGGCGCCTACTGCCCGCTGCCGTGGCTGCCGTCGGGTTTCGTGGACGATGTCGTGGCACAGGTGCTGCGGCCCACCGTCGCGGAGATGGCCCGCCGCGGTACGCCGTACACAGGTCTGCTGTACGCCGGTCTGGTGCTGACCGCCGCGGGTCCTCGAGTCATCGAGTTCAACGCGCGCTTCGGTGACCCGGAGACCCAGGTGGTGCTGGCGCTATTGGACAGCCCGCTCGGCGGCCTGTTGTATGCCGCCGCGACCGGCGCACTGGCCGGACATCCGCCGCTGCGGTGGATCGACCAGTACGCGGTCACGGTCGTCCTGGCCGCCGCCGGCTACCCGGGCGCCCCGCGCACCGGCGACGCGGTTCTCGGCGCTGAGGCCGAAGGCATCCTGCATGCGGGCACCCGACGCGGCGCCGACGGCCAGATTCTGGTGTCCAGTGGCAGGGTGCTCTCGGTCACGGCCACCGGCCACGACCTGGCGGCTGCCCGGTCCGTCGCCTACGAGCGGGTGTCCACAGTGGACTTCGCTGACATGCAGTTTCGGACCGACATCGCCGCAGCGGCGGTCCGGGGAGACATCACGATTCCTGCTTGACCGGCTCGCCGTCCGGTGCCGGCGGGCTTGGGTCGATGTCGGAGGCGACCGGCGCCTGCTCGACCGCGTAGCGACCACGCAACAGATAGATCGCGGCGACGTTGAGGGAGGCCACGAGAGGTACCGAGATCAGGGCTCCTACGATGCCCGCCACAAGCAGGCCTGCCGCGATGGCAAGGATCACCGCGACCGGATGCACCTTCACCGCCCGGCCGAGCAGTAGCGGCTGGAGAAGGTGACCTTCGATCTGCATGACGAGGATGCATAGCCCAAGTACCAGCAGGGCGTTGATCGGGCCGTTGGCGACCAGCGCGACCATGACCGCGATCAGACCGCTCAGGAACGAGCCGACAATCGGGATGAACGCGCCGAGGAAGATCAACGCCGTGAGCGGCAGTGCCAACGGCACACGGAGCACAAGTAGGCCGATGCAGATGCTGACCGCATCCACAAAGGCGACCAAGCTGGTGCCGCGGACATAGCTGATCAGCGTCTTCCACGCGTTGAGGCCGGCACCGTCGATGTCCTGGCGGACGGCCTGCGGGAACAGTCCGACCATCCAGAGCCACAGTACGCGCCCGTCACGCAGGAAGAAGAAGAGCACGAACAGCACGAGCAGAAACCCGGTGACGATGTGGCCCAACGTCGTCGCGGTTGCCAGCGCGCCGGCCGTGAAGGTGTCACGGTTGTCGAGGAAGGTTTGCGCGGCCGAGTCCGCCGCGTCGTCGATCTGCTGCTGGGAAAGGTTCATCGGCCCAGTCACCAGCCAGTCGCGAACCTGGTCGATGCCGCCCTCCACGCTGTCGGACAGGTCGCCGAAGCCGCCGGCGATTGCGTTGACGACGAGAGCCAGGACGCCCGCAACCACGCCGATTCCACCGAACAGCACGATCGCGGCAGCCAGCGACCGGTTCATTCCGTGTCGGCGGAGCCACATCGCGGCCGGCTGCAGCAGTGCGGCCAACAACAAGGCGATGGAGACCGGGATCAGCACAAGTTCGAGCCGGGCGACGAGGTAGAACAACACCGCCACAGCACCCAAGATGACGAGTAGCCGCCACGACCAGGCGGCCGCGGATCGGACCCCCAGCGGGACGTTCTCCTCCACCGGCCGAGCCCGAGGCGCACGGACCAGCACCGGCGAGAGTGGGGCCGGCTTCCACAACGGCTGGCTTCGGCTCGCGGCCGACCAGCCTCGCCGTGCGCGTTCCATGACCCCCATGCGGCCAAGATACCGGACCTGTCGCGGTCGGCCCGGCTTTGCACCGCTTGCGGCGGGTGGCCCGATACCGTGACCGCGGGAGGTGGGGGATGTCCAGCGACGAGCAGCAGGAAGAGGAACGCCAGCGTACGGCCGACAGGGTCCTCAGCATCATCGAAGACGTCATCTACTGGGCCATCGCGGTAGTTCTCGTCGCCGGGGCGCTGGTCTTGCTGTGGGTACAGATCTACGCGTTCACCAAGCTTGCCGACGAGGGTTCCGAGACGGTGTTGGTGGAGATCCTCGACGGGCTGCTGCTCGTATTCATCTTCGTGGAGTTGCTGTTCGCCGTCCGCGCCACACTGCGGTCTCACGAGATCGTGGCCGAGCCGTTCCTGATCGTCGGCATCATCGTCTGCATCAAGGAGATCGTGGTGCTCTCGGTGCAGTCCGCGAAGCTGCTGTCCGACGGCCCCGAGTTCGCCAGGGCGATCACCGAGGTCGGCATCCTCGGCGGACTCGTGCTGCTGCTGTCCATCGCCATGTACGTGTTGCGGCTGCGCCGGGAGGAGGCCGCTGACGACGTCGCCGAGGAGGCCGCCGATGCCGCCGACGAGGCCGACGAGGCCGAGCGCAGCTTGGAGCAGGCAGGCCGCGAGCGCGAGCAGGCCGGAAAGACACGCGCGGCCGCCGGGAAGCGCGAGGGACAATCTTGATCGGGCGGTACACGCTGCCCGAGATGGGCGAGATCTGGAGCGAGACGCACAAGTACGCGCTTTGGTGCAGGGTCGAGGTCCTCGTCCTGGAAGCCCACGCGGAGGCCGGGATCGTCCCCGCCGAGGTCGTCGAGCCGGTACGCCGGGCAGCTCCCCCGACCGCCGACGCGGTGGCGGCTGTCGAAGCGGTCACCGAGCACGACGTGATCGCGTTTCTCTCCGCCTGGGCGGACAACACGAGTCCCCGGGAGGCAGCGGCGTACGTCCACTTCGGACTGACCAGCTCCGATCTCCTCGACACCGCGCTAGCGGTTCAACTCGTCGAGGCCTCCGACCTCTTGCTGGCCAAGGCGGATCGGCTTGTCGCCGTGCTCCGCGACCACGGGCTGGAGCACCGGGAAACCGTGAAAGTGGGACGTACACACGGCATCCACGCCGAGCCGGACGTGTGGGGCCACCGGGTCGCAGACCTGGCCTTCGCGATGGCCCGCTCGCGCGATCGGCTACGTCGCGCCCGGGAAGCCGTGGGTGTCGTCGCAATCTCTGGCGCGGTGGGCACCTACTCCAATGTGGATCCGGCGGTGGAGGCGCACGTCGCGGCAGCGCTGGGACTGACGGCGGCGTCGGTGTCCACCCAGGTCGTCATCCGCGACGGCATCAGCGAATGGGTCAACTCCCTCGCGGTGCTCGCCACGGTCTGCGAGGCGGTGGCGCTCGAGGTCCGGCACGGCCAGCGCACTGAGGTGCGCGAGTTGTCCGAGCCGTTCCGGGCCGGTCAGAAGGGTTCTTCGGCGATGCCGCACAAGAAGAACCCGATCATGTCGGAGCGGATCGCCGGGCTGGCGCGGATCGTGCGCGCACAGATGGTTCCGGTGATGGAGGGGATTCCGCTGTGGCACGAGCGGGACATCTCGCATTCCTCGACCGAGCGGGTGGCGCTACCGGACGCCGCGAGCGCGACCGACTACCTGTTGCACCTGACCACCCGCCTGGTCGAGGGGCTCGTTGTCGATGTGGCCCGGATGCGGCGCAACCTCGATGCCACCGGCGGCCTGGTCTACAGCGGCGCCGTGCTCCTGGACCTGGTTGAACGGGGGCTGTCCCGAGAGGATGCGTACGCCATCGTGCAGGAGGCGGCGATGTCGACGTGGCAGGACGGCTCGCCGTTCCAGGACGCCTTGCTGGCGGTAGCCGAGCGGACAGGCCACCCGATTGACGCTGATCGGTTGGCTGGGCTGTGCCGGCCGGAGCGCTATCTGCAGCGGCTCGGGCCGTTGTTCGACCGGCTGGCGCAGCTGACGTGAGGCTGTTCGCCTCCGGCAAGGTCCGCGAGCTGTACGAGATGGATGACCAGCGCCTGCTCATGGTCGCCAGCGACCGGATCTCGGCGTACGACGTCGTGCTCCCGACGCGGATCCCGGACAAGGGCGCGGTGCTCACCGCGCTTTCGGCGTGGTGGTTCCAGCAGTTGGTGTCCGCGCGGCCGCATCATCTGATCTCGGCGGGCGACGGCGTACCCGCGGAGATCCGAGGCCGCGGGCTGCTCGTCCGCCGGCTGTCGATGCTGCCGGTGGAGTGCGTCGCCCGTGGGTACCTCGCGGGCTCCGCCGTGACCGAGTACGCCGAAACGGGGGCGGTGTGCGGAGTTCGGCTGCCGGCCGGGCTCCGCGACGGCGACCGGCTGCCCGAGCCGATCTTCACGCCGGCGACCAAGGCCGCGGTCGGCGAGCACGACGAGAACGTGTCCTTCGACCAGGTGGTGGCGGCGGTCGGAGGCGAGCCGGCCGAACGGGTGCGTGAGCGCACGCTGGCCATCTACGTCGAGGCGGCGGCGCTCGCGGAGCGCAGCGGCATCCTGCTCGCGGACACGAAGTTCGAGTTCGGCCTGCTGGACGAGGAGGTCTGTCTGGGCGACGAGGTACTGACGCCGGACTCCTCCCGGTTGTGGCCGGCTGACGAGTGGCGGCCCGGCGCCGCGCAGCCGTCGTACGACAAGCAGTTCGTCCGGGACTGGCTCACCCACGAGTCCGGCTGGAACCGGATCGCACCGGGTCCGGAGCTGCCCGCTGCCATCGTCGCCGCGACGCGGGAGCGCTACGTCCAGGCCTACGAGAAGCTGACGGGGCTGTCGTTTGGGGCCTGGCCGCCCCCGCCCTGAGCGACTGTCGGGGACTCACGGGGCACCAGGCTGTACGCCGATGGCTATCGCGCGGGTGCCGGCTGCCAGCACCGCCGCCCGCCGCGCCCGCGGATCGGCCGGGGAGCCGACGAGGTTTTCCGCGACCAGCAGCGCCGTGGTCTCCGCCGCCGCGGCGGCGAGCAGGACTCCGGCGGCGGCGTCCCCGTGCAACCGCGGATTGCCGTCGAGCAGCAGCTGCCGACCGAGGTCGGCGACGGCCGCCGCCGTCTCCAAGATCGCCAGCGGTACGTCGATCGCCTCCGACAGCGCTCTTGCCATCGCCTCCGTCCGGGCGCTCGGGTCGGGTTCGCGGGGCAGCCGGGTCGCGGCAAGATAGCCGCCGTACGCCGCGGCATCGGCATCGGCCAGCGGTCCGGCGCGAGCGCGCAGGGCCTCTGCCCGATCCACCAGGTCTACCGGAATCTTCACCGGGTCGGCGAAACGACCCGCCATCGCGACGAGGCCGGCTGCCATGGCCGTGACCACTGCTGCGACGGCGCC
>JACCXW010000011.1 GCA_013696785.1 Geodermatophilaceae bacterium
CTTTGACCGGAGCGCAACGGCTGGGGCTGCTGGCCCTGCTGGCGCTCCGGGCGCCGCGCTCGCTCGGTCGGTGGGAGATCATCGACGCGTTGTGGGCGGACAACCCACCGACGACGGCTGTCAACGCGGTCCAAGTCCATGTATCGGCGCTGCGTAAGGCGCTCGGTCCCGGCTCGGTGGTGATGGCGGGCGACGGATATCGCCTCGGCGGGGACGTGTCCGTCGATGTGGCCGACTTCGTCACTGCCTGCCGCCGCGGGGCCAGCGAACTCACCCGTGGGCAGGCCGCCACGGCGGCAGAGACGCTCCGGCTGGCGCTGGACCTGTGGCGGGGGCCTGCCTTGGCAGGGCTTGAGGCCGCCCCGTTCCTGGCGGCGGAGCGAACCCGGCTCGAAGAGGCGCGCCTCAGCGTGCTGGAGCAACGCCTCGAGGCCGACCTTGCCCTCGGATACCACCGCGACGTGGTGACGGAGCTGGAAGCGCTGGTGACGGTGCACCCGTTGCGGGAGGGGCTTCGCGGGCTGCTCATGCAGGCCCTGTATCGGTGCGGCCGACAGGCGGAGGCGCTGGCCGTCTACGACGTCGGGCGACGTCTGCTCAGCCAGGAACTCGGCATCGACCCGTCCCCGGCCCTCAGAGCGGTGCATCAACGGTTGTTGAGCCAGGCGGAGGTGGTCCCGGCACAGGCCAGCGTGTTGATCGAGTCCCGGCGGGAAATGCCGGCACTGCTGGATGAAACCGTCGGGCGGGCACGAGAACTCGCTGCGCTGGAGTCGTTGCTCGGCAACGGACACAGCCGGCTGGTCTCGGTCCTCGGTACTGGTGGCGTCGGCAAGACCAGGCTGGCGATCGCATTCGGGCATCACGTGGCCGACACAACGGACGATGCGGTGGTCTTCGTGCCGCTGGGTCACGCCGAGAAGCCGGCCGATGTCCCTGCGACGATCTGCCAGGCCCTCGGCGTACGCACCGGTGAGGAGCCGGTGGCCACGCTCGAGTCTGCTCTACAAGGCTCACGCACCTTGCTGATCTGCGACAACTTCGAGCATGTGCTGGAAGCGGCTCCGCTGCTGCCCCGCCTGCTCGCGGTTGCCCCAGGACTGCGAGTGATGGTGACGACGCGGCAACCCCTGGGTTTGCGCGGCGAACGGCAGTTCTCGCTCCATCCACTGACAGCTGTCGTCGGCGAGGATCACCGCCTCAGCCTCGCGGCCCAGCTTTTCGTGGCCAGGGTCCGTGACATCGACGCAACGTTCGAGCCGACAGCGGCTGAGTTCGCGGACATCGCCGAGATCGCGCGGCGCTGCGACGGGTTGCCGCTCGCGTTGGAGCTCGCCGCGGCCCGAACGCGCGCCCTGCCGGTGGCCGAGCTGCGTCGGCGGCTGTCCGACCCGTTGTCGCTGCTCGCCAGCGGCGGCCGGGGTGTGCCCGAACGCCACCGAACCCTGCGGGCCAGCATCGCCTGGAGCGTGGGTGCCTTGACGCCCGCCCAAGCCCGCTTCCTCGCCCATGTCACCGTCTTCCGGGGCGGTTTCACCCTGCCGGGCGCAGCGGCCGCGGCCGACGTCGACCCCGATGATGCCCTCGACCATGTCGAGGCCCTGCTGGATCGCAGCCTGATCCAACGGTTGCCGCTCACCGGGGGGCTGCACCGCTTCGGGTTGCTGGGAACCATCAGCGAGTACGCCGCGGAGCTGCTCGATGACGAGGAACTCCGGACGGCCCAACGGCGGCACGCCGAGTACTACCGGGACTGGATGCGACCGCTACCCGAGCCCACCAGGACGGGCGCCAGTCTGTCGACCTGGCAGGCAGTTCTGGCCGAGCAGGCCAACCTGCGCCAAGCCGTCCGCTGGGCACTGAACGGAGTCTCGGGTGAACTCGCGGCTGACCTCGTCATCGCCTGTGCGTGGGTGTGGGACCAGACCGGACCTCAGGCCGAACTCGAACGCGCGCTGCATCAGATCCTGGCCCGTGACGACGTCAGCGCCGGTCGCCGCTGCGACGCCTACTGGTGGCAGGCAACCCTGTTCTCCAGCGGCGACCTGCGACTCATGGCGGAGCCACTGAGCGCGGCCCGTGCGATTGCCGAGGCGCACGAGGATACGAGGCGCCTCGTCTGGGTCGAGATCATCGCGGTGCTCGGAGACATGCTCCGGCAGCGCCCCGACGAGGCCCTGCAGGCAGTCCGCCAGGGGCAGGCGCTGTCGGCCGACCATCCCGAGACCACGAATCTGCACGTCTCGATCCTGATGCTCAACGGCCAGCTCTGCGCACTTGACGGAGAGCCGATGGCTGCCGCGCTCCGGGAGCGGCAGCAGGCGTTGGCGCACTCCGGCGGTACGTCGGTCGAGCTGCGCGCCCTCATCCTGCTGCACCTCAGCGAGGTCATGCTGCGCAAGGGCGACCCGACGAGCGCCCTTCGATTCGCCGAGGAGGGCATCGCGCTGGCCTCGCGGATGGAGTCGGACTCGGTGCTCGCCGACAGCCGCTCCCAGCGCGGCCACGCGCAATTGCTGCTGGGGAACGAATCCGAAGCGATCGACGACCTCCGAGCGGCCCTCGCCGGGCACCTGCGAACCGGAACGACGTTCTTCGCCAGCAGGGATCTCGTCCGCCTGGCCGCTGCGGCGGCAGCTCGATACCCCGAGGCGGCGGCACTGGCGGTCGGCGTTCTGGGCGAAGGGCTCGACTCCCGGGACGAACCGATCACCTGGCCGGCCGAGCAGCCCTATCTCGAACCGCTCCCGGCCCTCCTACTCAGTCGGTACGACGACGCCGTCACCGAGGGTCGCACCCTGGTCGTCGATCTGGGAGTGCGGGCGGCGCTCGCCGCGGCCCTGGACAGGTTCCCCGCTTCGAGCTCCGACCCCCACTGAGGAGATCCCCCCGGCCGCCCACCGGTCCTCCCCGTCGACGATCTCGCCCGTGCTCCCGGACGATCCAGTTGACCACTGCTCCGACCCGTCCGCGGAGTGCCCGACGAACTGGTGGGTGTACTGGTCCGCGAGTTCGGAGCGAGTGGGCGGCCGATCGCCGATGAAGGTGTAGAGGATCGGATCGGAGAGCTCATCAGCCATGTCGTCGGCAGCCTGGGTCCGCAAGGGATCCAGGCGGAGTCGCGGCTGTGTCGATCGGTTCGGACGGCAGCTCTGCCATCGTGGGGCAATCCTGGTCCCTGCCCGCGACGGGCGGAAGCAGCGTCTAACCTGGGTGGGCCGAGTTCGTCCGCGGGGGGTGGTGGGAATGACAACAGGAATTTCAGACGACTCGGTCATGATGTTCGTGATCCACGACGCGCTGCGACGCGACGCGACGCAGCTGGCTCGCGCGGTCGAGCATCGCGACCTGGAAGACCCACGGCGACGGCAGGCACTCCTGGCCGGCTGGGACGTCTTCAAGCGGCAGCTGCAGCGTCATCACGAGGGCGAGGACCGTGACCTGTGGCCGCTGGTCCGGACATACCTTCCGGCGCGCGATCAGGAGAACGCCCTGCTGACCGAGATGGAGCGGGAGCACGACCGCATCGACCCGCTGATTACCGCTGTGGACACCGCGCTGCGCAATTCCGACCCCGGCTGGCTGGCTGAGGCGACCGTGGCGTTTCGGGAAGAACTGCTCGCCCATCTGCAGCACGAGGAGCGCGACGCCGTACCCCTGATGGACTCCGTCCTGTCACCGCAGGACTGGAAAGCCTTCAGCCGCGCTCAGCGCAAGGCCACCGGATTCAGGGGTGCGAAGGAGTTCTTCCCTTACATTCTCGACCAGGCCGACCCCGAGCGAGCCGCCCGGATCAGCAAGCGGCTGCCCCCGCCCCTACGGATCCTGGTCGGTCGCGTCTGGCAACCTCGCTACGCCGAGACCGCCCGCTGGAACTAGCCGGGCACCCGCGGTGAAGGCAGCTCATCGCAGCCGCAACAGTCCGGCGTCGTCGCCGGTGAGATCGCCGGCGTTCGGGGCGTCGATGGTGAGCATGCCGAAGGCGGTGTTCCCCGCGGTGACTGGGACCGCGACGAATGTCCGGTACTCGTGCGAACCCGACGAGACCCACCCCAGCGGTGGCTCCTCGTCGACGTCTCGACAGAAATACTGCTCATCGCGCTCGATCATCGCCAACGCCGCGTCGCCCCGGGGTGTGCCGGTCACGAATTCCGTCCGCGGAGGCCCCGCCCGCCCCACCGAGGCCACCGGCTGCAGCAGGCGGGGTGGTCCCGATTCGAGTACGAACCAACAGGCTCGCGTCCGATCGGGACCGATGACCTGCGTGGCCGCGGTGAGAACGAAAGGGATGGCCTGCTCCCGCAACGCATCTCGCTCCGGCCCGACCGCCGCAGTGGCGATACGTCCGATCTGGCGAACCACGGGGTCGAGTGCGTCGTTCATGGCGAGTCGCAACTCGGTGCGCGCGCTCAGTTCCAACGCCTCCGCGGCGCGCCGCCGTCGGTCGCGGCGCACCCGCTCTGCGGTGGGCACCGCAAACGCCGCGACCGCGGACACGACCTGAACGGCCACCCAAACGGTCTGGGCGGTGCCCTCGGTGGTCCCCACCTGGGTTCCGGACAGGGCAGTGGCCGCGACGAAGAATCCGGTGAGAACCGTGGGCAGCCAAGGTGGCCAGGACGTCGCCCACGAGGTG
This sequence comes from Geodermatophilaceae bacterium, assembly GCA_013696785.1. Taxonomy (GTDB): domain Bacteria; phylum Actinomycetota; class Actinomycetes; order Mycobacteriales; family Geodermatophilaceae; genus JACCTY01. The sequence continues at coordinate 4,637 of JACCXW010000011.1, forward strand.
CTTGGAGACGTCGACGCCACGATCCGGACACTATCGTTGGCTTCTGATGCCTTGGCCGGGTCCAGTCTCCGCCCGGCGGCGTGTCGGCGTACCGGCGTACCGGCGACGGCCTTAGCGTGGCGGTGGCGGACCGAGACCCGGGCCGCCCTGGAGGCCCTGAGCGTGCTGAGGAACAGTTGCGAGGGGGCCGGCACCAACCCCTCGTGCGGTACGCGCTAGGGCGGTCCGG
>JACCXW010000092.1 GCA_013696785.1 Geodermatophilaceae bacterium
GCCCTGTCAGCCACTGCACGCACGCGGCTTGGCCGGCACAAGGAACGCGGGGCAACCGATCGAGTTGCGCTGCACGACGTCCTGGACACGGCGCTGATCTGCCACCTCGGCTTCATCGCCGACGCCAGCCCGGTCATCATTCCCACCGGGTACGGCGTCGATGGCGAGACTCTCTACCTGCACGGTTCCGTCGCCGGCCGGCCACTCGTGGGTACGCCGGGCCAGCCGATCTGTGTCACGGTGACGCTGCTCGACGGGATCGTGCTGGCCCGCTCGGCCTTCCACCACTCGATGAACTACCGGTCCGCTGTGATCTTCGGCGTACCCCGGCTCGTGACCGACGCGGCGGAGAAGCTGCGGGCACTGGAATGCGTCACCGAGCACCTGGCTCCCGGCCAATGGGCGGCGACCCGGCAGCCGACCCGCAAGGAGCTGGCGGCAACGTCGGTGCTCGCGCTGCCGCTCGACGAGGCGTCGGTGAAGGTGCGTACCGGGCCGCCCATCGACGAGCCGGAGGACGTGGCTGCGGGCGGCTGGGCCGGCGTCCTGCCGGTCGAAGCCGGTTGGGCCGAGCCGTTGACCGCTCCCGACGTCCCTGCCGGCGTCGATGTCCCCGAGCACGTACGTAGGCGGTGAGCAGTACGCACGAGGTGACGAACCAGCCACCGCCGTTGCGCGGGCACGACGTGTTCGGCACCGACCGGGCGCTCGTCGAGGGAGTCAGCCGGTACGGCGGAGTGGACGCGGAGCTGTCGTCGCTGGGTGTCCTGGCCGGCTCCGAGCAGGCGCAGCGGTGGGGTGCCGAGGCGACACCGTCGTACCTGTGTTGCGTACGCACGACCGCTACGGCAACCGGCTCGACGAGGTGGAATTCCATCCGTCCTGGCACTCGTTGATGCGGACAGCCGTGGCGGCCGGTCTCGCCGGCGCACCGTGGGCGTCCGCTGTGGATGGTGCGCACGTCCGCCGTGCGGCCGGCTTCTACGTCTGGTCGCAGGTCGAGGCGGGCCACGGCTGCCCGATCTCCATGACGTACTCCGTCGTACCGGCGCTGCGGCGGATGCCCGAGTTGGCCGCTGTGTACGAAGCTGGTCTGACGTCAACGTCGTACGACCCGGGGCTGCGTCCGGCGCCGACAAAGTCAGGGCTGCTGGCCGGGATGGGGATGACCGAGAAGCAGGGCGGGTCCGACGTCCGGGCCACCACGACGCAGGCGGTGCCGGCCGGTGACGGCAGCTACCGGCTGAGCGGGCACAAGTGGTTCTGCTCGGCGCCGATGTGTGACCTCTTCCTGGTACTGGCGCAGGCGCCGGGCGGGTTGACCTGCTTGCTCGTCCCGCGGGTGCTGCCGGACGGGACGCGCAACCCGTTTCTGCTGCAGCGGCTGAAAGACAAGCTCGGGAACCGTTCCAATGCATCCGGCGAGGTCGAGTTCGACGACACCGTCGGTTGGCTGGTCGGCGAGGAAGGGCGTGGCGTAGCGACCATCATCGAGATGGTCAACATGACCCGGTTGGACTGCATTATCGGCAGCGCCGCGGCGATGCGAGCGGCGCTGGAGCAGGCCGTGCACCATGCGACGTACCGACGCGCTTTCGGCACCAGGTTGGTCGATGCGCCGGCAATGGCCAACGTGCTGGCAGATCTCGCTATCGAGTCAGAGGCGGCGACGACGCTCATGCTTCGCCTTGCTGCCGCTCAGGACGCGGGGGAGTCCGCGTTCAAGCGGCTCGCGCTGGCAGTCGGGAAGTTCTGGGTGTGCAAGCGGACCGCGGCCGTCGTTGCGGAGGCCCTGGAGTGCCTGGGAGGCAACGGGTACGTCGAGGATTCCGGGCTGCCGCGGCTGTATCGCGAGGCCCCGCTGAACTCCATCTGGGAAGGGTCCGGAAACGTGATCGCTCTCGACGTGGTCCGCGCTCTGACCCGCGAACCCGAGGCCGTCTGGGCATTTCTGGCAGAGGTCAGGTTGGGCGCAGGCGCCGACGACCGGCTGGACGCGACGATCAAGCGGTTGACCCAGGAACTCCACGACCGATCGGACCTGCAGGAGCGGGCTCGCCGATTGACCGAGCTGATGGCTGTGGTGTTGCAGGGCTCGCTACTGGTCCGCTTCGCTCCGCCTCATGTCGCGGACGCATTCTGTGCCAGCCGTTGCGACGGGGATTGGGGTCACGTCTTCGGAACGTTGCCGTCCACAGTGGACACTGCTGCGATCGTGGAGCGCGTCCGGCCCCGCTAGCGGTCGGGGAGTTCGGTCGGCCGGGCGATCACGTCGACCATCGCGCCGTTGCGCAGCACGGTCAGCGGCAGATCGGTGCCGATCGAGTCGGTGAACAGCAACCGCTGCAGGCTCTGCGCATCGTCTACCGGTCGGCGGCCGGCCGTGAGCACCAGATCACCTGACTTGAGACCCGCCACATCCGCCGGTGACCCGGCCACGACCTGGACCACGCGCAACGCCGTACGCCGTCCTAGTCGCTCGACGAGTGGGGCAGGGACGGGCGAGGGGACGCTGACCAGGCCGAGGTACGCGCGCCGAACCCGGCCGTCGTGCATCAGCGCGGCGATGATGCGGTGTGTGGTGGCGTTGATCGGTACCGCGAGTCCGAGCCCGATCCCGGCGACCGCGGTGTTTATGCCGACCACTCGCCCGTGCGCATCGGCGAGAGCCCCGCCGGAGTTGCCCGGGTTCAACGACGCATCGGTCTGGATCACGTCCTCGATGACCCGGGCGGCGCTACCACTTCGTACCGGCAGGGACCGACCCAGACCGCTGACGACGCCGGCGGTGACCGACCCGGCCATCCCGAGCGGGCTGCCGACCGCTACGACGAGTTGGCCGACACGCAGCCGGTCGGCGTCGCCGAGCACCGCCGGGCCGGGCGTGGTCGAGCGGCTACGGACGACGGCCAGGTCGGACAGCGGATCGGTGCCCACGACATCGACTTGGGCCTGGGTGCCGTCGGAGAACAGCGCCGTACCGCTGGGGTGGTCTCGGACCACGTGGGCGTTGGTGAGCAGGTAGCCGTCACCGGTGTAGACGACTGCCGAGCCGCCCCGTGAGCCGCCACTGGGTCCGATCTGCAGGCTGGCGACGTGCGGTGTGAGTTCGGCCGCGACGCGGGTGACGACTGCGGAGTAGGCGTCCAGCGCATCGTCCATGTTGTTGTCTTTGGCTGGGGCACCGACGGTATGGTCCATCTGCGTTCCTCGCGTGTGATTACATCGTTGCAGGGCTAACGCGTCGCCTGGTCGAAGATTCCCGCACGCGATGATGCGGGCGTGACGCAGCCGCCTTTCATCCGTTATCAGCCGGAACGTGTCCCCATCGAGGAGGGGCTGCGCCGCGGCCGGGAGTTCCACGCCCACCTCGATCGCCGCCGCAGCGTTCGGTCCTTCAGTCGCGACCCGGTGCCCCGTGAAGCAATCGAGCTGGCCGTGAGCGCCGCCAACACCGCACCGTCCGGTGCGCACCTGCAGCCGTGGACGTTCGTGGCGGTCGGCGACCCGGGTCTGCGGCATCGGATCCGGCTGGCCGCCGAGGTCGAGGAACGCCGCTTCTATCAGGAACGGGACGTCCCGGACTGGCACGAGGCGCTGGCCAAGCTCGGCACGGACGAACACAAGGACTACCTCGATGTGGTGCCGTGGGTGGTCGTCGTGTTCGCGCAGAAGCAGACGCTGCTGCCCGACGGCAGGCTGCGCAAGAACTACTACGTCAACGAGAGCGTCGGGTTGGCCTGCGGCCTGTTCGTCGCCGCCCTTCACGCCATGGGCCTGGCCACGTTGCCGCACACGCCCAGCCCGATGGGGTTTCTTTCCGCGATCTTGCATCGGCCTGCGACAGAGCGGCCGTTTATCTTGTTTCCGGTGGGCTATCCCGCTGCGGAATGTCGGGTGCCGGATCTGGAGCGCAAGGCGTTGGGCGAGGCCTTGGTCTTCACCTCCTGATCCCCCCGGCTCACCGACTTCACCAGCAGTACGCCGACGATGGTGGTCAGGGGAACGGCGAGGACGAGGCCGATGCCGCCGACCATGGTGCGGACGATCTCCTCCGCGATGACCTCGCCGGTGATCGTGTCGACGAGCGGCCGCTGGTAGATCTCCAACAGCAGTAGGGCCGGCAGGGCAGCTCCGGCGTACGCGAAGACGATCGTGTACACGGTGGACGCGATGTGATCCCGGCCGATCCGCATCGCGCTGGTGAACAGCCGGCGGGCGGACATGCCCGGCGCGAGTTCGTGCAGCTGCCACACCGCGGACGCCTGGGTGATGGTGACGTCATTGAGCACACCGAGCCCCGCGACGATGACTCCGCAGAGAACGATCCCGGCCGGGTCGATCTCGCCGGTCAGGTAGGTGAGGGTGAGATTCTCCTCGCTGCTGAGCCCGGTCAGCCGGGCCGTCGACCCCGCCCATGACCCGATTGAGGCGATGAGGGCCAACCCGAACAAGGTGCCGGCGAGGGCGGTGGTCGTGCGCGCGGAGAAGCCGTGCGCCAGATAGAGCACGACGAACATGATTGCCGCGGAGCCGGTCAGCGCGACGAGCACCGGTGGTTCGCCGTTGAGCAGTCCCGGCAACATGAACTTGACCAGGACCAGAAACGCGACCACGAGGCCGATCAAGGCGGCGGCGCCGCGCAGCCGGGCCACCGCGACCACGACGATTGCAAAGACGACTGCCAGCAAGGTGAGGGGTCGCTCGCGGGCGAAGTCGGTGAAGCTGTACCGGACGGGGATGTCGTCCACGGAGGGACTGCGGAGCAACCTCAGCTGATCCCCGGGTTCGAATCCGGCGAGGAAGATCTCCGCCGGTATCTCCAGGGCTGCGGCGGATCCGGCGTCGGGGCCTTCCTCCACCTTGGCGAGCACGTTGCCGCAGGTGAGAGTGGGGGGAACCGGCGAGCCCGGTCCGAGGTCGGGTCCCGAGCAGTCCACTGCCTCGACAGTGAGCACGGTGGCGTCGACGAACGAACTGCCGGGAAGCACCTGTTCGACCTCCGCCTGCCGGGCCGAGCTCTCCTCCCCGTCCGGCCAGAGCAGGGCCAACCCGACGAGCGTCGCCAGCCCGACTGGTACGAGTACGAGGGCAAGCAGGAGGACGGCGCGACGGCGTTGCGCAACGAGTCGAGGGTCCACAGCGGTGTCCTCGACGGCGACCGGCAGGTGCGCGTGACTCATGTCGGCAATCCTGACAGCCAGACGGGTGGCGGTGCGGCAGCACAGGCGCAGTGCCAGGCTAAGGCGGTGACAGCTGCGCCGGAGCCGGTCGAGATCCGGTGGGGAACGATCGTCCTGCGTCCCTGGACCGCCAGGGATGTCGACGAGGTGTTCGCTGCCGTGACCGATCCTGACATCTCGCTGTGGAACGGCTCGGCGATCAGGACACCGGATGAGGCCGTCGACTGGATTGCCCGCCGCGCCGACTGGAGCGATGGCGACCACGTGTCCCTGGCCGTCGTGGATGCGATGAGCGGTGAGCTGGTCGGCTCGGTGTCACTGCACAAGATCGACCGGGAGCAGGGCGACGCGGAGATCGGCTACTGGACCGCGCCCGCTGCCCGCGACCGCGGCGTCGCCTCCAGTGCCGTCAGTGCGCTGTGCCGATGGGCCTTCCTCCAGCTGCCGATCGACCGGATCGAGTTGTGCCACGCGGTGGAGAACCCGGCCTCGGCGCGGGTTGCCGAGAGAGCCGGGTTCATTCAGGAAGGGCGGCTGCGGCAGTCCTACCGGTACGGCGACGGTCGCAAGCACGACGAGTTGCTGTGGAGTCTGCTGCGCGAGGACCTGCCGATAGGTTCTTAGCCATGTTCACGACTCGGCCGGAGCTTGCCGGCACCTTCGGCATGGTCGCCTCGACGCATTGGCTGGCCAGCCAGTCCGGCATGGCGGTGCTGGAGGACGGTGGCAACGCCTTCGACGCGGCGGTGGCCACGGCGTTCATGCTGCACGTCGTCGAGCCGCATCTGAACGGTCCCGGCGGCGACATGCCGGCAATCTTCGTCACGGCCGGCAACCCGGCCCCGACCGTCCTCTGTGGACAGGGTGTAGCTCCGGCAGCTGCGACCTCCGAGCACTACACGGCACTCGGCTTGGAGTTGGTGCCCGGGACCGGGTTCCTGGCGGCCACAGTTCCGGGCGCCGTACCGGCCTGGCTGACGCTGCTCCGCGACCACGGGACGCGGTCCCTCGCCGATGTCCTCCGTTTCGCGATCAGCTACGCCGAGAACGGCCACCCGCTGCTGCCTCGTGTCAGCACCACGATCGGCACGGTCGCCGAGCTGTTCACCGAGCACTGGCCGAGCTCGGCCGGGGTCTGGCTCGCTGGCGGGCGCCCGCCAGCCGCCGGGGCGTTGTTCCGGCAACCCGCGCTTGCCGCGACGTACCGGCGGCTCGTCGACGAGGCGGTGGGACCGAGCCGGGAGGCGCAGATCGACGCCGCCCTTCTGGCCTGGTCGGAAGGCTTCGTCGCTGCCGCCGTAGACGAGTTCACGCAGTCGGAGGTCATGGACGACTCGGGGACACTCCACGCCGGCGTTCTCACCGGCGCCGACATGGCCGGCTGGGGCCCGAGCTACGAACCGGCGGTCACGCTGGACTGGGACGGCTGGACGATCGCCAAGGCGGGCGCCTGGACGCAGGGGCCGACGTTCCTGCAGCAGCTCGGGATGCTCGATCCCGCCGAGGTCCGGGACATGGATCCGGCAAGCCTCGTGCACGCTGTCGTAGAGACCACGAAGCTGGCGTTCGCCGATCGGGAAGCCTGGTACGGCGACGTCGACGTACCGCTGTCGGACCTGCTGGCCACGGAGTACGCAAACCAGCGACGGGCTCTCATAGCCGACACCGCGTCGATGGAGCTTCGTCCCGGTTCTCCCGGCGGTCGAAGCCCTCGACTGCCGCGCTTCGTCACCGAAGGTCGCCGGGGGGTGACGACGGCTGCCGGAGTAGGCGAACCAACGGTCGCGCCCTCCGGCGACACCTGCCACATCGACGTGGTGGATCGCTGGGGAAACATGATCTCGGCGACCCCCAGTGGCGGCTGGCTGCAGTCCTCGCCCACGGTGCCTGGCCTCGGCTTCTGCCTGGGCACCCGTGCGCAGATGTTCTGGCTCGAAGACGGGCTGCCGAATTCGCTGGTGCCGGGCAAGCGGCCTCGGATCACGTTGACGCCGTCCCTTGCCTTGCGGGACGGCCAGCCGGTGCTGTCCTTCGGCACACCGGGCGGCGACCAGCAGGAGCAATGGCAGATGGTGTTCTGGCTGGGCCACGCCGCACGAGGTCTCGACCTGCAGGCGGCCATCGACGCGCCGACCTGGCACACGAATGCGTTCCCGTCCTCGTTCTTCCCCCGGCAGAGCGCACCCGGCGAGGTGGTCATCGAATCCCGAGTCGGGCCGGACGTCATCGACGAGCTACGCCGGCGAGGGCATCTGGTCACGGTGTCCGACAGCTGGTTGCTGGGACGGATGTCCGCCGTCTCCCGTGACCCCGCGACCGGGATCCTGCGTGCGGCGGCGAATCCCCGCGGCATGCAGGGGTACGCCGTCGGCCGGTGATACCCGGACTGGAACAGGAGGACGTTCCCGCGGGAACGTCCTCCTGGTGCACAGCCAGGAAGAGCTAGGGGATCAGGTTGAACTTCAGCTTGATTCCGCGCTCGTCGGTGTAGTCGACAACGACCTGTCCGCGGACGTTGGCGTACTTACCGGTGCCGCCGGTGACGGCGAACCCGACGTCCTCGGCCTCGATCCGGCCGACGCCCGTCATCTCGATCTCGGTCTCACCGTTCTCGATGCCGATCGTCGCCGTGATGAAGCACTGCTGACGTTCCTGGTCGGACGGTCCGGGGTTGCTGGTGACACTGCGACGAACAGTGTCTTGCGCATTCGTTCTCCCTCGAGGCGGGCTGCCGGGGAGGGCCGGTGCTAGCCACATCACCGGAATGCCACGAGTCGAGCGTATGGACCGGGGATGATCGTCAGCCGCCGATGAAGATCGGCGACCAGGTGCCTACCGCGATGCTCACCGCCGTCGCCGTGCCGCACACCGCGACAGTTGCCGCGACGTACAGCCAGTCGCGCCGTCGCAGCACCGAGCCGCGGGCGTTGGTCCTGACGATTCCCGAGTCGAAGCCGCGCGCGTCCATTGCGGTGGCCAGGCGGGAGCCGCGCCGGATCGCGCCCACGAGCAACGTGAACATCGCGCCACCCAGCAGTCGCAGCGCCATCAACGGGTTGCGGCCCGCTTCCACTCCCCGGGTCCGCCGCGCCAGCCGGATCGTGCCCAACTCGGCGATGAGCAGCGGGACGAGCCGCAGTGCGGCGAGGGCGCCGTAGGCGAACCGGGTCGGCATCCGCCAGTGGGTGGTCAGCGCATCGGCGAGCCGGACCGGATCCGTCGAGGCCACGAGCAGTACGCCGGGCAGCGCCAGGGCGATCACGCGCAGGGCCAGGCCAAGACCGACGAGCGGGCCGGCGTCGGAACTGACCAGGACGTTCACGACGCCGACCATGCTCGCCCCGAGCAGCAGCGGCCAGGTACGCCGGAGCAGCTGCACCGGCGAACGGATACCCGCTGCAGGCAGTACGAGCAGCTCCACGATGAGCACCAGCGTCGGAGTGACGGCATCAAGGGTGGTGAGGAGCGTGACGCTGACGAGGCCGAGCGACGTGAGCTGGGCGACCGGGTTGATCGCAGCCAGCCGCACCTGCGCGGCCGGCAGCAACGCGAGGGTCACGACGACACCGACGTGCGGGCCGGGGCCAGCACAATTTCGTCATCGGCCAGCACGGTGACGAGATCGCGATCGTGCGTGATCAGGCACTGCGCCCGCCCGGCGGTGCGCAGTTCCGCCAGCAACCGCACCACCTCCCGCCAGGTGTCGGCGTCCTGCCCGAATGTCGGCTCGTCCAGGACCAGGACCTGCGGAGACGTCGCGAGAGCCGTAGCGACGGACAGCCGTCGCTGCTGTCCGCCGGACAGCGTGAAGGGGTTCGCGTCGGCGTACGCCGTCAACCCGAGCCGCTCGAGCAACCCGAAGGCGACCTCGCGGGCATGGTCGGCCAACGCCCCCGACCGCTTCGGGCCCAAGGCGAGTTCGTCGCGCAGCCGGCCGGTGAGGAACTGGTGCTCCGGATTCTGGAACACCGTCCCGATCCGGGTCACGAGCTCAGCCGCGCTCCACCGGCACGGCTCCCGACGACCACGGCGTACGCCGTAGGCAAGGGAGGTGGATGCCCGAACGGTGCCGACACCCGGTGTTCGCAATCCCGCCAGCAGCAGGCCGAGGGTGGACTTGCCGCTGCCGTTCGGACCGGTGATCGCCAGGGTGGCGCCGGCAAGGACGTCGACGGACGTGGGAGCCAGCGCGGCGACAGCCGACCGGGGGTAGCTGAAACCGGCTTCCTCGGCGGCGAGCAGGGTCGGCCCGCCGGCCGCCGTTCGGATGACGCCCAGCTCCGTCGCGCGATCCGCCGGCCGCCATCCGCGCGGGTGTTCGACGAGCCCGCCGGCGGGCAGTACCTCGACGACCCGGTCGACCAGCGGCAACCAGGGCGCGGCATCGTGGTCGACCAGCAGCAGCGTGGCCGACCGATCGGCCACTGATGCCGCGACGGCGGCGCGTACGAGGGCGGCACCGGCCGGATCCAGCTGCGACGTCGGCTCGTCGAGCAACAGGAGGCCGGGCTCGCGGACCAGCGCCCCGGCCAGGACGAGTCGCTGCTTCTCACCGCCGGACAGCTCGTGCGTCCGGCGCTCGCGCCCGTAGCCGAAGCCGACGCGCGCCAGCGCGGCATCGACCCGCGGCCAGATCTCGGCAGCGGGCACGCCGGCGTTCTCCAGCCCGAAGGCGACGTCGTCACCGGCCAGCGTCATGACGAGTTGGCTGTCGGGATCCTGTGCCAGCAGTCCGAGCCGCTCGCGGGCAGCGCGAGGCGGGGCTCCGTCGACCGTCAGCGAACCGGTGAGTTCCACCGCGTCCGAGCCGAGCAGGCCGCCGACGGCGTACAGGAGGGTCGTCTTTCCAGCACCGGACGCGCCGGTGAGCAGGACCCGCTCGCCGGGTTCCACGACGAGGTCGACGCCGGACAGCGCCCAGGCGCGCCGGGTGGAGTACCGCAGGCCGAACCCGCGAGCGATCAAGCGGCGCGGGCCGGCCACCTCAGACCCGGCGCTGCCCGACGGGGAAGGACGACAGCGCTCCGCTTGCGGCAAGTGCCTGGACGAGGAGCCAGCCGCCGAGGCCGGCGAACAGCAGGCTGGACAGCACGGTGAGGCCCAGGTACGAGCTCATCCAGGTCAGCGGCCAGGTGGAGTAGTAGTAGGTGAGGTCCAGGATCGTCGTCGACATGCCGGCGGTCACCGCCGCGAACACCGCCGCGCCGAGGCCGAACCGGCGGTAGCGCAGCAGGGCGAAGCCCACTTCCGCACCGATCCCCTGTACCAGCCCGTAGACGATGATGATCCCGCCGTACGGCGAACCGAGCAGGATCGACACGGTCGCCGCCAGTGTGGACGCGAAGATTGCCGCGCCGGGCTTTCGGATGACCAGGCCGGCGATCACGCCAGGCATCAGGAAGACGCCGTTGATGATTCCTGCCACGGGCGGGAACAGCACGGGCACGAGAACCGCGCCGAGCAGGTTCCAGGCCCAGAAGACGACGCCGAAGGTGACGCCCAGGACGGCGGCGACCACGATGTCAACAGTGCGCCACCGGGTGAGTTGTGCGGTCATTGTGGATGGCATGTGACGGACCTCCCAGTCCTCGTCGGACGGGGCGAGACGGCAGCGAATCCCGACTCCCTGCGCTGGCATTACCCAGATCAGGTTCGAGGGTCTGCGGTTGCCCGCACTCTCAGCGCTGTGCGCTCCCCTGTCGTGCTGGAGTTACCGTTCGACCGTAGCAGTCTCCCGATAGATCGTGACGATGGCCGTGTTGCCTATCGCCCCACCGGAGTCGTCGACGCGGTAGGTGAATCTGTCGATGCCGCGGGTGCCGGGTGTGCGGATGTAGCTGAACGAGCCGTTGCTGGTCAGCGGCGGGCAGCCCGGGCCAGGAGCGCACCCCACGCGGCCACCGGTAGGAGGCGGGCGGTCTTCATCATCAGCATCATCGGCAACGGGAAGACCACCTCTGCCTTCTCCTTCGCGATGCCGTCGGCGATGTAACGCGCCGCCCGCTCGGCCGGGATGATGAACGGCATCGGAAAGCTGTTGCGTTCGGTCATCTCGGTCTTGACGAAGCCGGGGCAGACGGTCTGCACCTTCACGCCACGCCGGCGCAGGTCCACCCGCAGCGACTCCAGCAGGTTGATCTGGGCGGCCTTGGTGGCGCCGTACGCCTCGGAGTTCGGAAGCCCGCGGTAACCGGCCACCGAGGCGATCCCGACGATCATCCCGGCGTGGGCGTCGAGCATCGCCGGCAGCACCGCCTCCACGCCGTGCACGAGACCCATGAGATTGACCTCGAAGTGTCGCCGGAACACCTCGGAGTCCCAGCGGTCGACCCTGACCTGATCCCAGGCGCCGGCGTTGAGGACGACGACGTCGATGCCGCCGAACTCCGCACGAATCGATGCCGCGGCCGCGAGCATCGCTTCCTTGTCGGTGACGTCGACCGGGACCACATGCATCCGCCCGTCGGCGACCTCGTCCAGCTTGTCCTTGCGTCGCGCCGAGATGGCCACCTGAGCGCCGCGTTCCTCCAGTTCCCGGGCGAGGGCCGCGCCGATGCCGCTCGACGCGCCGGTGACCCAGATTCGACTGCCCGCGATTCTCATGACCGCAAGCATGCCCCAGCAATCGGCGGAGCCGGTCGATCCCGCCGGTCAGCGGCGGGCGTCCCGCCGTGCCCGCCGGGTCGCGAGCAACATCCGGACCAGATACCACGGTGTGGGCGGCGTCCAGCCGAGCTGCATCGAGGTGCCCAGGTCGTCCCGGTTCGCCCAGTGTTCGATCACCTTCCCGTCGGCCATCCGGAACCAGTGCGTCTGGTTCGCGGCCAGACCCGCTCGCCGGTCACCGGGTTCTCGATCACGTCGTAGCTCATGGGCTCAACTCAAGAGCGCAGAGCGCCGAGCCGCCTCAGTAGTCGGTACGGAGATCCCGGTCGAGGACTACCCATCCGGAGCGCGACGTCAGAAGCGGCTGCGGCCGAGGGAGAGCTGGCTGACCCCGAGGTAGCGCACGCGGAAACCCGCCTCGCAGTAGCCCAGGTAGAACTCCCACATCCGGCGGAACGTCTCGTCGAAGCCCAACTCGGCCACCGCCGGCCAGTGCGCCACGAACCGGCCGCGCCACTGCCGCAACGTCTCGGCGTAGTGCGGGCCGAGGTCGCGCCGCTCGACGATCTCCAGCGACGTATGGGCGTCCAGGTTGTGCTCGATGGCGGCAATCGACGGGATGATGCCGCCCGGGAAGATGTACTTGTGCATCCACGAGTAGGACTTGCGGGTGGCGATCATCCGGTCGTGCGGCATGGTGATCGACTGCAGCCCGACTCGGCCGCCCGGTGCCAGCAGCCGGTCCAGGGACTGGAAGTACGTCGGCCAGAAGTCCACGCCGACCGCCTCGATCATCTCCACCGAGATGACTGCGTCGTACTGCCCCCGCGCCTCGCGGTAGTCCTGCAGCACGACGCGGACGCGATCGGCGCACCCGGCCGCGGCGATCCGCTTCTCGGCCAGCGCCTTCTGCTCCTCCGACAATGTCAGCGTGACGACCCGTGCACCTCGCTGGGCCGCCTGCAGGGCCAGGGCACCCCAACCGGTCCCGATCTCCAGCACCTCGCTGCCCGCGCGGACCCGCGCGAAGTCGAGGATGCCGTCGATCTTTCGGCGCTGGGCGTCGGCCAGTGACTCCGTCACTCCGAAGGAGTCCTCGAACCAGGCCGAGGAGTACGACATCGTCTCGTCGAGGAACTGCGCGAAAAGGTCGTTGGACAGGTCGTAGTGCCTGGCGATGTTGTCCCGCGCCTGGTCGACGGTGTTCTCCTCCTCGACCGGCTGCTGGCGCTCCACCGCATTGCGGAACCGTTGCAGTTGCGGGTGGATCAGCTTTGCCATCCGGCCGGCGAACGGCGCGAGCAGATCGGCAAGGTCCGTCGCCGGGCCGGTCGACCAGTCCCCGACCATGTAGGCCTCGCCGAAGCCGATCTTGGCATCGCTGCCGAGCCGGTTGAAGAAGTCGTTGGGTCGCTCCAACCGCATCATCGGATCGCTCTTGCCGCCGCTGCCGACCACCTTGCCGTCGGGGTAGACCACGCGCACCGGCAGGTCGCGGACGGCCCGCGTGAACAGACCGCCTGCGATCTTTGCCTTGAAGGCGTTCTGAGGCGGTACGGCGAGGCCGGGCCAGATGCCCTGGTTCGGCCGCGGCACGACGCGGAGGGCCGGACGTTGCTGGATCTGCTCGGTGTCGAAGATCGGTGCGGTACTCACTGAACGCCCTCCTGGGGCATGTGCGGGGGACGGTGGACGACGGGCAGCCGGCGCAGCCAGAGCTTGACGCCTTGGAATCGGATGAGAGCGCTGACGAGAAGCGGCATGAACGGCTGGCGCACGGCCGCGACGAGGACGGTGAGCAAGGTCGCGGGTCGCGCGGTGCCACGCAGCGTCGCGGTGAACGGCGTCGCGTCACCCTGGCGCAGCGCCATCGTCACCGACAACGCGTCACCCGGCGGCGAGAAGCGCATGAGGTAGCGACCGTCGACGGTCAGGAACGGGGAGACGTAGAACTGCTTGTCCGTCTCCGCCCGCCCGTCGGCATCGGGTCGCAACAGGTACGCATGCCGCTCGCCGTAGGTGTTGTGCACCTCCGCGATGATGCAGGCCAGGTCGCCGTCGACGGTGTAGCACCAGTGCACGCTGATCGGGTTGAACACGTACCCGGCGACGCGGGCATTCGCCAGCATGAGCACCCGCCCCCCGGTCAGGTCGATGCCGTACGGCGCGAGGAACTTGTCGACGTTGTCCCGGATCGACCGCCCAGGATCTCCCAGATGGTCGCGGCCCTCGAAGCGCGCCAGCCAGCGCAATGTCCGCGGCAGCTGAGGCAGGTCGTCCAAGTCGACCAGCCACATGTGGACCGGGTAGGAGAACGCGTTGGCAACTCGGCCACGCCTTGTGTGTTCCACCGTCGCCTTGTAGAGCGTGGCAGTCATGACTGCGCCTCCGCGGCGGGGAATGCGTCGGCGGCCCAGTCGACCCCGAGGCTCGCGGCGGCCCGTACCCCGGCGGCGCAACCGTCCTCGTGGAAACCCCAGCCGTGATACGCGCCGGCGTACGCCGTGGTTCCGGTATTCAACTCGGGCAGTCGGCCTTGTGCGGCAACGGATTCCGGTGTGTACGTCGGATGCGCGTACACCATCGTGTCCACAATGGACTCGGGCGCGACGCGGTCGCCGGCGTTGAGCGAGACGACATAGTCGACCGGTTCGTCGATCTGGTGCAGCTTGTTCATCCAGTAGCTGACCGTCACGCGCTCCGCGCCGCTCACATCGCACGCGGGCATCAAGTAGTTCCAGGACGAGCGTGCCTGTGCGGCGCGAGGAAGGATCGAGGCGTCCGTGTGGAAGACCGTCTCGTTGGTCGAGTACGAGAATGCACCGAGGATGTCATGTTCGGCCTGCGACGGATCGGCGAGCAGCGCCAGTGCCTGATCCGGATGGGTGGCAACCACCAGCTTGTCCACCATGGAGACTTGATCTGAATCGTCCCGGACGACCACGCCCTGATCCGTGCGGCGGATGGACCGCACCGGCGTCTGGGTCAGGACGGCCGTCAGTTCCTTCGCGGCACGCTCCACATACGACCGTGACCCACCTTCGACCGTCCGCCAGGCCGGGGATCCGGACACGCTGAGCATCCCGTGATTGTCGAGGAAGCTGAACAGGTACCGCGCCGGATACTGCAAAGAGACATCTGGGCCGGCGGACCACACCGCGGCCACCACGGGAACCATGAAGTGCCGGACAAAGTAGGCCGAGTACCCGCCTATTGCCAGGAAGGCGCCGAGGGTTACGGCGTCGATCCGGGTCGGGTCGCCGGTCTCGTAGGCCGCGAGCAGGCGCCGGGCCTGGCGGTGGAACTGCTTGACCTCGGCCAGCATCCGCAGGTAGCGCGGATTCGCAGCGGCGCGACGCTGAGCGAAGATGCCGGCCATGCCACGCGCTCCGGCGTACTCCAGGCCGCACCCCTCGCACCGGATGCTCATGCTCATCTCGGTGGGCTTCGTGCTGACGCCGAGCTCGGCGAACAGGCGCAGAAGGTTCGGGTAGGTCCGCTCGTTGTGGACGATGAAACCGGTGTCGATCGGGATCACCCGGCCGTCCGACGTAGGGACGTCGTGCGTGTGCGCGTGACCGCCCAGCCGGTCGTCGGACTCGAAGAGCGTGACGTCGTACCGGCGTTGCAGCAGATACGCGGCGGTGAGACCGGCGACACCGGACCCGACCACGGCGACGCGCTCGCGGGGGGAGGCTGGCATGCGTCGGGTCTCCTTCGCGTGAGTGGTCAGCGGTATCGGTCAGCGGTCACGCGGGCGGTGACTGCGGGTGGGCCGAGGAACCTCCAGCGGTACACGTAACCCGGCTGGAAGCTCCTCGTGTAAAGCATTCGTGATGAGGGGCCATAGCGGTTCGACGTCGAGCATGCCCAAGGCCGCATTTCGGGCAAAGGAGTGCCAGTCCGAGGCACGGCGGAGCATGGCGTGGCCGACCCCGTCCACCTCGAACCGCGCCACCTCGGGTTGGCCCGCCTTGGCCCGCACGGCGAACTGGTAGGAGCCGCGCGGATCCACCCAGCGGTCACGGGTGCCGTGGGCCATCAGGAGGGTGCGACCGACAAGTCGTGGCAGCGGCTCCTGCGGCGGCAACCACGGCGCCAACGCGCAGACGCCGACCACCGAGGCGTCGTCGGCGACGCGGATCGCCGCGCGGGCGCCCATCGAGTGCCCGACGAGCACCACGGGCACGTCGCCGTACCGGCTGCGGATCTCGCCCAGCGCCCAGTGCGCGTCACGGGCCGGGTCAGCGGCTGCGCCGTTCCAGCCGGGGACTCGGTAGTGCAGTAGCCAGGCCGCGACCCCGGCTGCTGCGCCGGCAGCAGCGATCTGCTTCTTGAACAGGCGCATCCGCAGCATCGACAGGCTCATGTTCTTTGGTACGCCGGTGCCGTTGGCCTTGCCGCCGTGCAGCACAAGGGCGACCGCCGCGACACGGCCGGGCGGCTCCACGGTCTCGACGAATGGACGGTCGGTCGCCTCGGGTAGATGTGGCATCGCGGTCACGGTATCCCGTGAGACTGCCCTCAGAGACACGGATCTGCGGAAGGAGCCGAGGTGAGCGAGGTCTCTGGGACGTCCGCTCGCAGGCGTGCGAGGTGTGACACTATGGAGTCGGCTAGACAAGTTTTTGTAGAAGGTGCTGTCGATCCGATTCACCCACCAATCACGAGAGCAGGCAAGGTTGTGAGTCACAGAGTTGAGCTCGGTGGGAGGCTCAGTCGAGGTCAGGGCGGCTCGCTGCAGACCGCGTTGCCGCCCCGGATCGAGACCGGATCCACGAGCCAGCCCACCGACGATCACGTGGTGCGTGTCCACCGGATCGGTGCTCTGCTCGTGGCGGCAACGATCGCAGGATTCGGCCTGCTCGGACTAGCCGGTGGTCTGGAGTTCTTCTCAACCCAGGGCCAGTCGGTTGCAGGACTGTCGTCCAATGGGCTGCTGTCGACCGTGTCGTTGCTCACGGCCGCTGTGCTGCTCGCCGCCGCCGCTCGCAGTGGCCGATTGGTGTCCACCGTGATGACCGTTGTCGGAGTCCTGTTTCTCCTGTCTGCGCTCGGCCACTTCTTCCTCCTCGGGACCGACTACAACATCCTGGCCTTCGAGATCTCCAATATCTTTTTCTCGATGGGTGCGGGCCTCGTGCTGCTGCTGCTCGGCACCTATGCCCGAGTCAGCGGCCGCATTCCGCACGACAACCCCTACTACCTGGACCATCACCGCAACGACCCGGTACAACCTCAGCAAGCCGGGCTCGGGCCGGCAACGCCTGCCGAGGTGGCCGCCGAGGCCGCCATGGCAGACGCTGAGCGTGCTGCTGCGACCGGTCTGGCGACGGCAGACCAGCGGCTGCGGGTGTCCGCGATGGCCCGAGTCCGAACGTCCGAGGACCGCCGTCAGGTCTGGATGAGTCACGACCTTCAGACCGATGGCTGAGACGCTCGCGCCAACCCGAGGAGGCGCGAAGTGAGAGTTGCCGTGGCCGGCGCATCCGGGTTCGTCGGCCGGCGCCTGTGTCCTGCGTTGGAGTCAGCGGGTCACACGGTGCGAGCAATGACCCGCCGCCCGGAGTCCTACCGAGGTGTGGGTGAGCCGGTTCGCGGTGACGTGGGCGACAGAGCGTCTTTGGACGCAGCCCTCGACGGCTGCGATGCGGCGTTCTACCTCGTGCATTCACTGGGCAGGGCCGACTTCGAGCAGCGGGACGCCGAGGCGGCGCGCACGTTCGCCGGCGCCGCCGGCGACGCAGGGCTTCGGCGGATTGTGTATCTGGGGGGACTAGGCGACGATGCCGACGACCTGTCCGCCCACCTGCGCAGCCGCCGCGAGGTGGAGGAATTGCTCGGTTCGGCCGGCGTCCCGGTCATCACGCTGCGGGCTGGGATCATCGTGGGTCATGGCGGCATCTCCTGGGAGATGACTCGACAGCTGGTGGAGCATCTTCCGGCGATGGTCACCCCTCGATGGGTCCGTACGCGGACGCAGCCCATTGCGGTAGCAGACGTGTTGCGGTACCTCGTCGGCGTGCTCGATGCCCCGGCAACCGTCAGCCGTAGCTACGACATCGGGGGACCGGAGGTGCTGGCCTACGTCGACATGATGCGCCGGGTGGCCACTATCGAAGGCCGCACAATGCTCGTGATACCCGTGCCGCTGCTCACGCCGCGGCTTTCGTCGTACTGGCTCTCTCTCGTCACGGACGTGGACGTGCAGACCGGTCGTTCGCTCATTGACTCGATGAGCAACGAGGTGGTGGTCCGCGACGACGGCATCCGCACGCTGGTTCCGTTCGAACCCATGGGTTACGACGATGCCGTGCTGCGGGCCCTGGGCGAGCGGGCCGCGGCCAAGCGGGCTCAGTGACGGACCCTGGGCGACGCCAACGCCGTGCTTTCGTCGAATCAGCGGCGACCACTCGCCGTCGCCGACGCATTGTTGCCCTGGTGTCCTTGGCCGGAGCTGGGCTCCTGGGCAAGTCCTTGTCCACGAAGCCGGGCTCCTCGGAGTTCTACGGACTGACTCTGGCGGTGGCCGGCACGTGGACCGTTGGGGGGCTGCTCTCCGGCCCTGTACACCGTGGCTGGATGTATGACCGCGACCGAAGATTGCGCCGCCCGGTGATCGCACCCGTGCTCATGGGCGTGGCCGCGTTCGTGGCGTTCTACTTGTGCGCGTTGGTAGCCCGGCGCGTCCCGGTGTTCGAACGGGCCATCAGCCGGGTGATGCGGTATGCCCAGGTCGGGTCGAGCCGCTCGGTGCTGCTCACCACTCTCCTCAATGGCGCAGGGGAGGAAGTCTTCTTTCGGGGCGCCCTGTACTCCGCGGTTGGCAAGCGCCATCCGGTCGCGCTGTCTACCGCGGTGTACTCGTTGGCGACGACGTCGACCCGCAACCCCGCCCTAGTTCTCGCCTCGGTTGTCATGGGAGCGCTGTTTGGCGCGCAGCGCCGCGCCACCGGCGGTATCCAGGCGCCGTTGCTGACCCACCTGACGTGGTCCACCCTCATGCTGCGGTTTCTGCCGCCACTTTTCGACCGGCCTCCCGGGGCGCCCAGCAGCCCATGGGCCGGGGAGGTCATGGATCAGTGAAGGCGCTCCCGGCTCTCCGGTAACCGAACCGCATCCGTTGTCGCCGGAGCGGCGTCAGCGCCTAACCTCTGCCGCATGGGCGACACTGACGACGCGCATCCCGACGTCCTGCAGGCGATCGAAGCCAAAGTGCTGTGGCTGGCCACATCGATGGTCCACCACGCCAATCACCTGCGCCCCAACGACAGCGGCGTGAAAGTCGGTGGGCACCAGGCGTCGTCGGCGTCGATCGTCAGCATTATGACGGCGCTGTGGTTCGACTCCCTCACAGCGGCGGACCGGGTCAGCGTCAAGCCGCACGCGAGCCCGGTCCTGCACGCGATCAACTACGTGCTCGGCGACCTGGACGCGTCCTACTTGACGCAGCTTCGCGCGTACCGCGGGTTGCAGTCCTATCCGAGCCGGACCAAGGACCCGGACACCGTCGACTACTCGACCGGATCTGTCGGGATCGGGGCGACCGCGCCGATCTGGGCGGCGTTGTCCCGCCGGTACGTCGATCGGCGGTTCAGCGACCTGCCCGGACCGGCCGGCCGGCAGATCTCGTTGCTCGGTGACGCAGAACTGGACGAGGGGGCCTGCTGGGAGGCGATCCTCGACCCGACTGTCGGCCGGCTCGGCGAGGTGTTGTGGGTGGTCGACCTGAACCGGCAGTCGCTGGACCGGGTCATCCCGCAGATCGCCGCCGACCGGATGGCCGGGATGTTCGCGGCCGCCGGATGGCAGGTTCTCACCTGTAAGTACGGCCCGCTGCTGCGCGCCCTGTTCGGCGAGCCGGGCGGGGAGGAGCTGCGGCAGCGGATCGACGAGATGGGCAACCCGGAGTACCAGCGAATGCTGCGCTCCTCCGGCGAGGAGCTACGGGAACGGTTGCCCGGGACAGGCCCCGGCGCAACGGCCATCCGCCGGTTGGC
Source organism: Geodermatophilaceae bacterium (assembly GCA_013696785.1). GTDB lineage: Bacteria > Actinomycetota > Actinomycetes > Mycobacteriales > Geodermatophilaceae > JACCTY01. Next base: position 19,790 of record JACCXW010000092.1, read on the forward strand.
CGATGGTCTCGACGACGCCCATCTGCACGCCGCCGTTCGCGATCTCGGTGGGCACGATCTCGGCGGCCTGGCCGAGGCGTTCCGCGCCGTCGAGGACGACCGGCCCACGGTGATCCTCGCGTACACCATCAAGGGCTACTCGCTGCCGACCGAGGGCCATCCGTCCAACCATTCGGCGCTTCTGAACGAGGACCAGTACGCAGAACTCGCTGCCCGGCTCGGCGCGAGCATCGATCGGCCGTGGGAGCTGTGGCTCGCGGAGTCGGCTGAGGCCACTTACTGCGCCACGGTGGCCGAACGACTGAAGCGCCCCGCGGTGCAGCCGCGGCAGCCGCCCGCCGTACCGGTCGACCTGGGCCGCGTGCACCGGGGGACCGCCTCGACGCAGGCCGGGCTCGGCCGGGTGCTCGTCGACCTGCACCGGGACGCACCCGACGTGGCCGAGCGGGTGGTGACGACGAGTCCGGACGTGGCCAGCAGCACGAATCTCGCCGGCTGGCTGAACAAGGTAGGGATCTTCGCCGTCGAGGAGGCGGTGAACTGGTTCGCCGACGATGCGGAGACCAGGCTGCACTGGCGCGAGCACCCGCTCGGCCAGCACATCGAACTCGGCATCGCCGAGGTGAATCTGGTCGGCCTGCTTGCGGAACTGGGCGCGACCTGGAGCCGCTGGGGGCAGCCGCTGCTGCCGATTGGCACCATTTACGACCCGTTCGTCAACCGGGCCCTCGAGCCCTGGAGCTACGGCGTGTACGCCGGCGGGCAGTCGATCCTGGTCGGCACGCCGTCCGGCGTGACGCTGGCGCCGGAAGGCGGGGCGCACCAGTCGATCACCACGCCGTCGACCGGGATCGAGCAGCCGGGTGTGCTCAGCTACGAACCGGCGTTCACCCAGGATCTGGAGTGGTGCCTGCTCCGCTCGCTCGGTCTGCTCGGTCGACCGGGCGGTGTCTCCTCCTACCTCCGGCTGTCGACGCGGCCGATGGACCAGACCCTCTCCGCCGTACCGGCCGATCCCGAGGCCCGCGGCCGCCGCCGCAGCCAGGTGGTGCGCGGTGGCTACGTCATCAGCGATCCGGGCGATGCGGTCGTGAGCCTGGTGGCAATGGGGGTCCCGACCGCCGAGGCTCTCCTGGCCGCGAGCGAGTTGGCCTCCCACGGCATCAGCGCGCGCGTCGTCTGCGTCACAAGCGCGGACCTGATCTTCCGCGCGATCCGCCACCGCCGCGGGCACGGGATGGACGACGCGCTCGCCGACGAGGCGATCCTGGCCGAGCTGTTCGAACGGCCGCTGCCACTCGTGACCGTCCTGGACGGGCACCCGCACACGCTGGCCTTCCTCGGGGCCGTCCACGACACGCCGGTCACCACCCTCGGGGTCACTACGTTCGGCCAGGTGGGAACGGTCGCGGAGATGTACGACCTGCACGGCATCGGCGTCCGCGCCATCGTCGATGCCGCCCTCGACCTGGTGGACTGACCTCAGCCGGCGAGCGACCCGCCGAAGATCTGCCAGGCCAGCAGGGACTTCGCCACCAGGCTCAGCACGAGGTACGACTTCTCGCCGTAGGCGTAGTCCTGCCACCGGCCGACCTCGCGGTACTGCAACCACTGGTTGAGCCCGAAGCTGAAGAACAGGACGACCTGGGTCAGGACGATCCCGTAGACGAACCCCGGGACGGTCTCCGACCCGATCACGTTCACCGCGATCGCCACCCACGGGGCGGCGCCGGCGATCGTGCCGAACCAGAACGGGAGCATCGTCGTCGTGCTGCGTCCGGGCGGATTCATGCGCTCCTGCAGCCAGCCGAACAGGATCATCCCGACGTTGGCCCCGACCACCGCGATCAGGGCGCTGATCCCGGTGATCCCGGAGTAGAAGGAGATCAAGATCACCATGAGCGTTGCGCTCACCGAGTACTCGACCCAGCGGAACCGGTTGATGCCGCGCCGCAGGTCGCTCTCGTAGGTCTCGCGGGCCGTCGTCGCCGTCACCAGGTGGTCCACCGCCGCGAGCAGGAGGAACGCGGCGATCACCCACCCGATCCGTACGTCGAACAGCGCCTCCGGCGCCGGGCTCGGCGTGCCCGGGGCACCTTCGGGGAACGAGGACGTGACCGAGATGGCGAAATCACCCGCGAGCACGACGATCGCCGCCGCTTGGACGACGTGCAGCACCGTGAGTCCGAGGTTCCATCGGCGAAGACCGACGAGTCTCTCGTCGGTTACTCCGGTGGCCACGGCAGAGCTCACGACTACCTCCAGGCGGCGGATTGTGCTGCGCCGAATACGGTCCGTACTCCTGCGGAGAACAGTACGGAGTCCGGCTCGCGGGCCGTCACGCCCGGCAGGCCGGCGGCCGCGACCAGATCGTCGGTCAAATGCAGCAGCGTGGCCCGTTGCAGCGGCCACATCTCGTGCTCGTTCGGAACGAACAGTGACCGGCCGGCCCAGCGGGTGTGCAGACCCCAGCGAGCGGTCAGGAAGTGGGCGAGCGGATCGTCGCGGACGACGGTGGGCTTCGGGCGGATCCGGATGTGGGAGGCCCGGCCGCGTCCGCCGGGCCACCGTCGGGCCGTCGTGTAGTCGATCGTGTAGTCGACGGCGTCGCCGACCCGCTGCACCCGCATCCCGGCCCAGCAGTACGGCAGGCCGAACGCGGCCCGGGCACCGAGGACGACGGCCAGCCGGGAGGCATCCAGCGAGCGGAAGACGACGCCCCGACGGCCGGTGCGGTCCACGGCGTAGAGCCGTACGTTCGTCTCGGCGAAGGTGCCCAGCCAGGGCACCGACGGGCCGCGTGACACCCCCGCGCCGACCATGCGGAACGGGATCAGCCCGACCCACGAGCTGCCGTCGAACTCGTCCGGCGTCGTACCCACCGGCAGTAGCGGCGCCACCTGCGCCGGGTCCACCCGCCAGTGCAAGAACGTGACGTCCGCCCAGCGCTGGTGCATGATCTGCCGCCCGCGGAGCACGGGCGCGCCGGGCGTGATGGGTTCCAGCGGTGCTGCCGACGCGGTCACAGCTCATGATGACCGCATCTCGGCGGGTAGCTCGCTGGGGGCAGGCGGATGGCTCCCGGGGGTGACGCCGTCGGGCGCCGCGCGGATCTAGGCTCGCGGCAGGATGGCGGGGTCGACCGAACGGACCAGCAGCCGCCGGCTGGCGTGGGACACCGCCGCGGTGCTGCTCAGCGTGATGCTCGTGACCCTGGGGACGGTGTACCTCGGGTCCAACTACACCGGTCCGATCGCACCGGTGGCGTTCGGGTTGTTGCTCGGCGGTCAGGCGATCCTGGCGCGGTACCGGCCGCTCACCGCCTGGGTTGTCC
>JACCXW010000109.1 GCA_013696785.1 Geodermatophilaceae bacterium
GGACACGGGCGGAGTAGCCGGTTGCCGCCACGGTCGCGACGGCGTCGTCGACGGTGGTACCCGCCGGCAGCAGGACGTGCGCCTTTTCGGTGGCGTAGTTCACGCTGGCCTCGACGCCGGGCATCCGGTTGAGCTTCTTCTCGATCCGCGCTGCGCACGAGGCGCACGTCATGCCGTCGATCCGCAGCTCGATGGGCTGGGTCACCGGGTCACCCCCATGTCGGGCATGTCGCGCGGTTCCGTGCGCTGCCCAGCCTCGCTCCCGTCGTCCCCGAGAGGGCCGACCGCCGTACCGGCGCCGTAGCCGACGCCGAAAAGGGCGAGCACGGCCAGCGCGAAGCCGGCCAGCCTGACTCCGGCGTTCATCCGGACACCCCGGTCAGCTGGTAGCCGGCCTCGTCGACGGCCGCCCGGACCCGCTCCGGGTCAAGTGCGGTGTCGCTGGTGACGCGCACCGTCGACTCGCCGCCCTCGACCAGATCCACCTCCACCCCGGTTACGCCGGCCAGGTTGCCGATCTCCTCGCTGACCGCCGCGACGCAGTGCCCGCACGTCATCCCGGTCACGCGGTAGCTGCTGTCCGATGCCATGTCAGTGTCCTTCTCGATCGAGTCTCGGCTGAGGAACGGGTGGGTCAGGAACGGACCAGGCGTGCGATGGCAACGGAGGCTTCCTTGACCTTGGCGTCGGCGGTGTCCCCGCCCTGCCCGATGGCCTCGGCGACGCAGTGCGCCATGTGGTCCTCCAACAGCTCCAGCGCCACCGCCTGTAGCGCCTTGGTGGCCGCCGAGACCTGGGTCAGCACGTCGATGCAGTAGGTGTCCGCCTCCACCATCCGCTGCAGGCCGCGAACCTGGCCCTCCACACGACGCAGCCGCTTCAGCAGATGATCCTTGTCAGTGGTGTAACCAGCCACGCCCGGCCCGCCTTTCAGAGGTACCCCCGTTGGGTATGCGCTGAAGATACCCCCTAGTGGTATCACGTGGCAAGTGCGGAGACGGGGCCCGGGGCCGTCCCGGTGTTGCCCGGGACGGCCTCCAGGTCATCAGCCCTGGAGCAGGCCCTCCATCGTCTCGATCTCCGCGCTTTGGCTCTGCTCGATCTGCTCGGCCAGATCGACCGCCTCGGCGTACTGCCCGTCGGCCTGTTCGGCCTGCGCCATCTGGACGGCTCCGGTGTGGTGGGCGACCATCGACTCCAGGAACAGCTCGTCGAAGCCCGGTCCGCTGGCGGCCTCCATGTCAGCCATCTCCTGGTCACTGGCCATCCCGGGCATGTCCATGCCGCCCATGCCGTCCATCTCGGCGGGCACCGGCTCACCCCACTCCTCGAGCCAGCCCGACATGGTCTGGATCTCGGGGTCCTGCGCATCCCGGATCTCGGCGGCGAGCTGTAGCACGTCGGGGTTGTCGCTGCGTGACTCAGCCAGTTCGGCCATCATCACGGCCTGCCGGTGGTGCGGGATCATGTCCGTTGCGAAAGTGACATCAGCAGCGTTGTGGTCGCCGCCGGAGTCGCCGCAGCCCACCAGGACTGCCGCCGCTACCGCTGGTATGAGCATGACGAAGACGCGTCTTAGCATGGTTGTTCTCCTCTGTGAGTGTCAGTCGGCTGATCAGGGCGAGGACCGGCGTACCGGTAGCTCGATCAGGTCCGCGACACGCAGAGGATGGCCAACGGTGGGGCGTGCGTACGCCATCGTTGGCCGCTGCTTCGGGCGATCGCGAGACACCGTTGTGCGGGCGGTGCCAACCCGGCGACCGACTGCCGAAGTCGCCGACCGAGAAGGAGTGCGACGACGGCCGCGATGACAGCGAAGCAGATTGCGAGAGCATGTCCCGCGCCATGTGTCGGGGCAAGCGGTTGAGGGACGACCTCCGCCGAGGCTGCCTCGGGCGACTCCGCCATCTCGTGCATCCCGACGACCACGACATGGCCGATCGGCGCAGCCCCGTGCGGGTACGGCGACGCCGCCGCGCACTGCACTCCGTGCGCGATCAGGAAGCAGGCGAGAATCGCCAAGGCGCCGGTCACCCGCAGGGTGGCAGTGATCCGGCCGATACCCGAAGACACGGCACCAGGGTAACCACGCCGGCTGGGCCTGTAGTGGATCGGGCGCCCAGCGGGGGAGGCCGCGGCTTACGCCGCTTGGAGTTCGGGGTCGCCTGGCCACTGAACCCGCAGAGGTAGACGACGCGTCGCTCACGGCCTCGTCGGTGACCTCGGTGGCCGGTCCGGTGGAAGGCGACCGGCTCACCGGCCGCCGGTGTACTCCAGGATGTAGAGGCCGAAGTCGCGGTCGCTGGCGGCGACGTACTCGTGCCCGTCGGTCCTGAATGCCTGCACGCCCCAGAAGTCGTTGCCTCCGAGATCGATGAAGCTGCCCACCTCGACGAGCTCGTTGTCGCGGATCTCCAGCACCCTGAATCCGCCGGCGTAGTAGGACAAGTAGGCGAGGTCTGCCCGGATGGGCGAGGTGGCCACCTCGTGGACGCTGAGCGCGCCGAACCCCGATGCGAAGCGCGGATCGTGCGCCTCGGGAATCGCGTACGTGTCCAGTTCGGTCATCTTGCCTCTACCGGCGTCGAACAGATGTACGTAGCCCCAGCCGTCGAAGTACCCGGTGAACCGCACCCTGTCGCCAACCGTGCCGATGGGGATGGGTGCAGTCTTGGTCCCGTCGCCGGCCAGGCACTCCTCGTCGTCGTACGGCTCGTCGAACAGGGCGTAACCCTGATCGCGAGGGATGACACCGAACGTGGGAATGCCGCCCTCGACGCTCATGCCCGACGTCGCGGTACAGGCGTCGGAACCCTCTCGGTTGAAGACGACGACGGCTTTGTATCCGCCCGCATCCTCCACGTTGGCGACCTTCTCGGTGAAGGTGCACACACCGCGTTCGACGGCGGCGATCTGGGAGCCGTTACCGGGCGGGACGTCGACGTCCGCGTCGCAGGCACGACCGACGTAGACCGTCTCGCCCTGGATCGACTCTCCCTCCTCGAGCGGAGGTGTGTCGCTGCCCTGACCAGCGTTCAGTGCCGTGTTGTCCGTTAGGTTGCGACCCTCGACGCCGAGCGGGTCGAAGTCCTCGTCGGCGCCGATGATGAACTCGTTGGTCCGGTTGAACTCGGCATAGTGGCCGTTGCCCTCCGGCACTCGCGCCTGGCCGGTGGATTCGAGCAGCTCGGGGTCGGGGTCGCTGAAGTCGGTGTCCCCGATGTATATCGGTCTGGTGGGGTCTGAGACGTCGAGTGCCACGTAGCCGGCATCCCAGTACGAGGCGAGCATGACCTGCCGTGAGTCGATCCGCTCCACGACCATGTCGTGCAGGAAGACCTCCGTCAGTGTGGGCTGATCGGGTTGCAGGATCGCTGGGATGCGCTCGTCCAGGTCGTACTCGGCGATCTTGACGGGCCGCCGTGGGTTGCTGATGTCGAAGATGTCGACGTCGTCGGCGCCGCTCTCCTCGTCGTCCACCAGTACGGCGTACGCCTTGAGCCCGTCCTGCCACGCGAAGGCGCTGTGCACCGGGTGCGCGATGGTATCTCCGTCCGGCACGCCGCCGGTGTCGAAGTCGCCGAAGCCGGCGGCTAGGAGCCTCGGGTTCGCGGGGTCGGTGACGTCGACCATGGTTGCTCCGCCGACGGTGGTCCTTGTGGTGTCGCAGATCTCGTTGTTGAAGATCAGGACGTCGCCTCGGAAGCTCGGTGTGGTCACCTTGATGACCTGCACTCCCTCGCCGACGTAACTGCCCCGGCCGGTGGGGATGAAGCCGGTTCGCACCGGGTTCTCGACGTCGGAGATGTCCACGACGTAGACGCCACCCCCGTTGCAGGGCTCACCGAAGCCGGCTAGATAGGCGGTGTCGTTGAAGACGGTGACGTCAGCGATGCCCCCGGGAAAGTCGGTTAGTTCCAGCTTGCTGATGAGGGCGACGTTCTCCTGGCGGGGCGGCAGGTGGCCGTCGATGCCACCGTGCTGGTCCCCGGGAGAGATCGCGCCGTCGTCGGCGACGGAATCGTCGGCGGTTCCGGATGCGCTGGTCGGCGGGTGTCCGAACGCGGTGCCCGGCGAGGCAAGCGTGATGCCTGCGACCAGGAGGGACGTCCACAAACTTTTGCGGGGCAGCGTAGCCATGAAGCTCCCTCGATTGATGGCTCGTTCGCGGCGGGCCGGCGATCGGATTGCCGGAGACTACCCGTAGGAGCCGCCAGAGCAACAGATCGCGCCGTTATCCGCTCACCTGTCGTAATCGACCGTGCAGCGCGGATCACGCCGTGCCGCCCGACGTCGCCGCGACCGAGCCGCGACGGGGTATGACAATCTCAGCCATGCGTGCAGACAGGAAAAGCCCGCAGCGTTCGGGTGGACCTCGGGGCCGGGCTGCTCCGAATGCCGGCCGGGTTCGGCTGCCGTGGACACCGGGCGATCGCGGCTGCCGGTGAGCAGGGCAACCGCGAGCACGGGCACCGGCACGAGCGCGAGCGCGAGCGCGAGCATGAGCATGAGCACGAGCAGACCGGGTTGCGGGGTCGGCTGCGGGCGGTTTTCCGCCCGCACAGCCACGACGCCACAGACTCAGTCGATGCCGAGCTCGAGGCCAGCAGCAAAGGAATCCGGGCGCTCAAGATCAGCCTGGTCCTGCTCCTGGTCACGGCCGCCGCTCAGGCTGTCGTGGTACTCATCACCGGGTCGGTGGCACTGCTGGCCGACACCATCCACAACTTCTCCGACGCCCTGACCGCCGTCCCCTTGTGGATCGCTTTCGTCCTCGGCCGGCGTCCGGCGTCGCGGCGCTACACCTATGGTTACGGCCGCGCTGAGGATTTGGCGGGCGTCTTCATCGTGGGGATGATCGCCCTCTCCGCGGCGCTGGCCGGCTACGAGTCGATCCGCCGCATTGTCGACCCGCACCCGATCCGGAACGTCGGGGTCGTCATCGTCGCCGGCCTCATCGGCTTCGCCGGAAACGAGCTGGTCGCGGTGTACCGGATCCGCGTCGGCCGCGAGATCGGCTCGGCCGCCCTGGTCGCGGATGGGCGGCACGCCCGCACCGACGGGTTCACCTCGCTGGCCGTCGTGGCCGGTGCCCTGGGTGTGCTCGCCGGCTTCCCCGTCGCCGACCCATTGGTCGGCCTCGTGATCACGGCCGCGATCCTCCTGGTGCTCAAGGGCGCCGCCACCGACATCTACCGGCGGTTGATGGACGCCGTGGATTCCGAACTGGTCGACGCCTCGGAAGCCGCCCTGCGCGCCGTGGACGGCGTGCTCGACATCGAGAGCCTGCGGCTGCGCTGGATCGGACACACCCTGCGTGCCGAGACCGGCCTTGTCGTCGATGACAGGATCGGCATCGTTGCCGCCCACGCCATCGCCGTGGACGCCGAGCACCAACTGCTGCACGCGGTGCCGCGGCTGTCCGCGGCGACGGTGCACATCGACCCTGCCAGTGCTCATCTCGATCCGCATCAGCGGCTGGCTCACCACCGGTAGCGCCGTCGGCCACGTTGTCCTTGCCGGGCCCCGACGAGCGTGGTCAGTGCGGGTGGCCCTCGTGGTCGCGGTCATGGTCATGGTCATGGTCCTGCTCGCCGTGGCCGTGCCCGTGCCGACCCTCGAGCACCAGGCGGCGCCGCGGCGGGGCGACCGGCCCGAGCATCTGCCGGCGGAACTGACGGATCTCCGACTCGTCGAGGTCGAGACCGCGCGTGAACCGGTCCCTCAGGCGCTGCCACCAGTCGGCGTCGTCACCGGCGCCCGATCGCGAGCGGCCCGCGCAGATCTGGATGAACCGGCCGGGGCTCGGCCGTCCCGAACCGTCGATGACGAAGAGCAAGTAGTAGCCGACGATGGCCACCGCCGGGTTGTCCGGCACGCGCGCGACGAGCAGGTCACCCTTGTCGCGGCGGAACTCCAGCGTGATGTGCCGCTGATCCGGGTTGAAGTTGTGGGTGACCGTGCCGCAGCGGACGAGCACCACTTTCCTGACGTCAGCTGCGTCGGGCGTGCGGATGTCGAACTCCTGGCCGTGACACGCCTGCTCCGCCGCGTCCGTGATCGACGGCCGGCGGCCGCAGAAGTACCAGGGTTCGAAGATCTCGATTCGCAGCTCGCGGTTGGCGATCCCCGAGTTCGCATTGAAGTTGGATCCCGCGACCCAGACAGCGCCGTCCGGCATGAGCAGCGCGACGCTGTGGTACCCGCGCACCCGCTCTGCCTCCGGCAGCACCGTCCAGCTGTTGGTCGCCGGGTTGTACAGCTCGGGCCGCTTGACGCCGGTGGCGTCGCTGGAGCCGTTCTTCAGTCCGCCCTCGGCGAAGATCTCGCCGGTGGGCAGGATGACGGTGTCCATGTTCTCGCGGACGGGATTGACGTCGCCGGGTTGGGGGTAGCCGGTCAACGTCCGGACGGTGGCCGTCCAGCCGGCCCCGGGGTTGTCGGTGTCCAGGATGAATGGCGTCGAACCTCCGGCTACCAGCACGCGGGCCCGATATTGGTCGGCCGGGGTCAGTGGCAGCAGGACTGCGCTGGTGTCCTGCGCGAACCCGTTGTCGTAGATGCCCTCCGGCGGTGGGCTGATGACGTGGTCCCAGTCGGTGGCGTCGGTGAAGGGGTGCCACTTCTCCAGGTTCCCGTTGGTCATCGGTGTCGTCGTCAGCACCGTGCCGTCCGGAAGAACGTGCAGTCTTGGGTACTCGAACCGGCGGGCGTCGACGATGTCGATGTTCGCGTAGTCCGCCGGCCCCACGATCGACCATGTCCCGGTGTTCGGGTCGTACAGCTCCAGGGAGTTGTTGTTGTGCCGGGAGTCGTCGACCTCGGGGTGGCCGGACATGGCCAGCACCCGCCCATCCGCAAGGACGACGAGGGTCGGATACCAGTGGCCGCCGGTCTTCTCGATGTCCTTGCCGGCGGCCACATCGGCTGACCGCTGGGTGACCATCTTGCCGGTTGCGTGCCAGAGGTCGTCGGCCGGATCGAACAGGTAGGCATCCCGGATCCCGATGAAGTGACCGCTCGGGTGGATGCCACCCCCGCCCCAGTTACGCGTGCCGCCGCCCGCGAGCACCCGCCCGCCGGCGAGCAGGGCGTGGCCGGAGCAGAACAGGTCGACGTTGCCCGGCAGCCCGGTGACCGGCGTGACCGTGTGGGTAGTGCAGTCGAAGAGTCGGGTGTGGTCGACGTCTCCGCCGGCGTTCAGCCCGCCGTCGTGTTGGTCGCCGCCGAAGTAGACGATCTTGCCCGTCCGCAGCAGCGCGGCGTGCACGGCCAGGATCTCCGCCGCGTTGTCGCCGCCGACGCGATACCAGCGGCCCTGGAACTCCTCGACGACGACCGGCTTGCTCAGTGCTGAGATGTCCTCGCACAGTCGCTGCAGGGCGGTGACCACGTCCCCGACCTCGAGTTGTCCGCTGACACCGACTGTCACCGTGTCGCCGCCGGTGGCGGCCGAACCGCGGAAGATGCCGTCGACGTAGACGTCCACCCGGGCACCGGGCGCGACGTCGGCGACCCGAACCGCGTTCTCGCACGAGTAGAGCGGAGAAACAACGGTGGGCGCGTCGAGGCGCTCGAGCTTTCCGACGGGAACCGCCGGGGACTTGGAGCTGACCAGCCCGCAGCCCCGCTGGACGGCGTAGATGTCGTAGCCCGCGATGAGCAGCGGCGACACCGGTACGTCGACCTCCACCGCATCCACCGTGCGTTCACCGATCGGGGCACCGAGCATTGCCGAGTACACGTACACCCGCGCACCGACGTGCAGGTTGCTCACCCGGACGGCGGCACCGCATTCGTACAGCGGATCGTGCACCTTCGGAGTGGGCAGTGAGGCCGGTGCCGGGTCGACGGGCACGCCGACTCCGGGCGCGCTCCACTCGCCGCAGAGTTCCTGAACGGCGGTGATCGTCGTACCCCCGACAAGTGGTGGGACGAGGAAGTCATAGCTGCCGTCGGCCGGAGATTCGGCCTG
>JACCXW010000112.1 GCA_013696785.1 Geodermatophilaceae bacterium
TCCCTGTACGGCGGAGTCACCGGTCGCCGGGTCACCGTACGAGATCTGGCCGCAGCCAAGGAGCGGCGCGAGATCTGGCCCATGCTCACCGCCTACGACTACCCCACAGCGAGGATCTTCGACGAAGCCGGCATCCCGGTGCTGCTCGTTGGGGACTCGGCGGCCAATGTCGTCTACGGCTACGACACGACAGTTCCGGTCACCGTCGAGGAACTGCTGCCGCTCGTCCGCGCCGTGGTCCGCGGCACCAGCCGGGCCCTGGTCGTCGCCGACCTGCCGTTCGGCTCCTACCAGGGCAGCCCGTCGCAGGCATTGGAAACCGCCGCCCTGTTCCTGAAGAACGGGCGCGCGCAGGCCGTCAAGCTCGAGGGTGGGCGCAGCGTCACGCCGCAGGTCGAGCTGCTCGTCCAGTCCGGCGTACCGGTGATGGCCCATCTCGGGTTGACGCCGCAGAGCGTCAACACGCTGGGCGGGTTCCGGGTCCAGGGTCGCGGCGACGACGCCTCGGAACTTCTCGCCGACGCTCATGCCTTGCAAAATGCCGGTGTCTTCGCCCTCGTACTCGAAGCGGTGCCAGCAGAACTCGCCGCTCAGGTCACCAAGGAACTCACCGTCCCGGTCATCGGCATCGGCGCCGGACCGGACTGTGACGCCCAGGTGATGGTGTGGCAGGACATGGCCGGGCTCGGTGCGGGTATCAAGCGGCCGAAGTTCGTCAAGCAGTACGCCGACGTCGGGGCAGTGATCGCCGACGCGGCGCGCCGCTACGCCGACGAGGTCCGCAGCGGCGGGTATCCCGGCCCGGAGCACAGCTACTCCTGACGCGCCGGCGAGCTACCGGCGCTGGCTGACGTACTCGTCGTAGATGTGCTTGGCCAGTACGTCGTAACCGATCGCGTTGAGGTGTCCGGCCGAGTGCTCGTCCCGCGCTGCGGTTGTAATAGACCATGCCGATTCCCGCATCCCGGCCGTTGATGAGGCTCAACACCAGATAGTTGGCTGGATTGCCGGAGAACTCGGTGTAGGCAACCATCGCCGCGATGTTGTCCTCGATCGACAGGGTGGGATACGGCGGTGGCCGGTCCCGGACGTAGTCGTCGTTGTGGCCGGCCCAGATGATGCTGTCGGCGCCGCGGTTCGCTATCCCGTCGGCGGCGTGGAACGGCGAACCCCGCGGCACGATCCGCTCGGATCCGGGGGTCGTTCGGGTGAAGCGATGCGTCGTCCCGATGTCCCCGATCCTGACCAGCCGTGCCCTCGACACCCTTGAACTTTCCGATGACCGGATCCTCTCGGCGGGAGAACACCTCGTCGGCCAGGTCGATGTCGACGTAGCCGGCCGACGGGATGGTCACCTGCCGCCCGGACGTCTGCGCCGGCCGGCCCTCCTGTCGTGCCGCGATCCCCCGGGTGACGTTTCGGCGGTTGGAGCCTCTGCTCAGATGTTCAGGTGCACGTGGAGCTGGCCGGTCAGGATCGTCCGAGCGTCCACCAGCGACGGGCCGTACCAGGTGAGATGCCTGCCGCTGACGAGCGCGCACGGCAGGCCGGGGAACGCCTCCGGTCCGTCGTCCGCGGTGAAGAGATACGGCTCGTCGGGCAGCACCACGAGCTTCGCGCCGGCCACAGTCAGCTCCTCGACCGGGATCTTCGGGTAGCGCTCGGCATGTCCGGCGTACAGGTTCGCGTACCCGAGGCGGGCCAGCATGTCTCCAGCGAACGTGTCGCGACCCAGCACCATCCAGGGACGCCGCCAGATCGGCACGACGACCGGCCCGCTCCCCATGGCACCGGGGGTCGACCAGACCTCCCGCGCCTGCTCGAGCCACGGCTGGTGGCCGAGGCCCAACGCGGCGAGCATCCGCTGAAGACTGTCCAGAGCAGCGGGCACCGTCGCCGGAGCGGTTACCCACACCGGGATACCCGCGGCCCGCAGTGCCGCGATGTCCTCCGCCCGGTTCTCCTCGGCGTTCGCCAGCACCAGTTCCGGCGCGAGGGCGTGGATGCCGTCCAGATCGGGCCACTTGGTCCCCTTGACCCTGGCCACATCCAGGTCCGCGGGAGCCGTGCACCAGTCCGTAGCGCCGACCAGCAGCTCCGGCGCGCTGACCGCCACCGATTCTGTCAACGACGGCACCAGAGACACGATCCGGCGCGGCGGGCGCCCCGCTTCGTACGGCGTACCCAGATCGTCGATCATGTGGGCTGACGGTCGGGCACGCGCGCGAAGCGGACGCGGCGCTCGAGGGGGTCGGCCTCCGTGAGTCGCACCCGCACGGTCTGACCCAGGGGCAGGTCAGGGCCGTCGCAGCTGGCGCGGACGGCGGGACCGGTCAACACGACGGTGCCGTGCGCAGGGCCGGACTCGACCACCACCGCATCGAAGTCCGCGCCGATCTGGCCGGCGAGGACATGGGCCTCGGTGAGTCCGACGAC
>JACCXW010000116.1 GCA_013696785.1 Geodermatophilaceae bacterium
ACCTCCCCGAGCCACAGCCCCGCGCCGCTCCGTTCGTGAGCGGCGAGACTGACGACCGGCAGGTCGAACATGAGATTCGCGATCACGGCGCCGAGTACGCCGCCGACCGTCTGAGCGACGATCAGCACCCCCGTGGCGGTCCAGGTCAAGGCGCCCAGGGCGCGCTCGATCAGCGTGACCACCGGGTTGAATGCCGCCGACACCGGCTGCAACGCGAGGATCAGAGCCACCAGCGCGGCGCCGGTGATCAGGCTGTTCTCCAGCAGCTGCAACCCGACATCGTCCGGAGACAGGCGGGCCGCGGCGATTCCCGAGCCAACAACGGCAGCCACCAGGAACGCCGTGCCCACGAACTCCGCGATCGCGCGCCGGACCAGGTCGGACAGCAATGTCAACCCGCGTGAGCGACGGGGACGCTGAGTTCGGTCAGCAGGCCGCGCACCCGCCGTTCGATCTCGTCACGGACCGGGCGCACCGCAGCCACGTCGAGTCCCGCGGGGTCGTCGAGTACCCACTCCTCGTAGCGCTTGCCAGGGAAGATGGGGCACGCGTCGCCGCACCCCATGCTGATGACGACATCGGCTGCCCGGACGACCTCGTCCGTCCACGGCTTGGGGTACTCCCCGGAGATGTCGATCCCCCGCTCGCGCATCGCCTCGATGGCCGCCGGGTTGACCTCGTTGCCTGGCTCGGATCCGCCGGACCACGCTACGGCCGCGTCGCCGGCGAGATGGGTGAAGAACCCCATGGCCATCTGGGAGCGGCCTGCGTTGTGGACACACAGGAACAGCACCGTCGGCTTGTCGTCAATGATCATGGGGCGCGCCGCTGTCTGGTCATGGCTAGGCGGCTTTGCCGGACGTCGTCGCACGAGCGAGCCGCGCGACCCGGCCGGAGATTTCCTGGTAGGCGCGTTCGAACGCGGCGTCGGTGCCGATCCGCACCGGATCGGGTACCGCCCAATGCAACGCGGCCTCGTCGAGTTGCTCGTAGGCGCTGTCGCACACGGCCACGATGAAGTCGTCAGCGCGCAGGACATCCGCGGCATCGCTGGTCTTGGCGCGGGCCAGGCGCAGGCCGTGCCGACTCCCGATGGAGATCGCTCTGGCGTGCACCCGCGGGGCTGGATGTGTTCCGGCGGACAGAGTCGGAACGCTGTGCACCCGTTTCCACTCGGCGGCGGCCAACTGGGATCTGGCCGAGTTGTGCGTACAGACGAAAACGACTCGAGTCGCCGTCACCGCCGCAACAGGACCGGCCAGCCCCCACCGGTCTTCGAGGCACCGTTGGACGTACGTGCGGCGCCGGTCGCCCTCGGAGCGGACGCGGCGGATCAGATCCGCCGTCTGGAGGGCCCGCAGGTGATGGGCCAGCAGGTTAGTCGGTACGCCGAAGGTACGTGCCAGCTCACCTGGGGAGGCGTCGCCGAGGCTGAGGTGGTCGACGATGGCGAGACGGACCGGGTCTCCCAGCGCGGCGTGGATCTGCGCGCGCCGCTCGATGTCGCCGTCCATATTCACTCCATCACCATTGACTCAAATAGAATTGAGAGAATAGCGGCAGGAGGTCAGCCGAGCCAACCTTGTGCCGAGATGAAGTCGTAGATGTACTCGGCGAGAACCCGGTACCCGGTCGCGTTGGGATGGCCGGCGGTCCCGACGTCTCGACGGCGACACGGGGCCGGACCGGGCGACGTCGTCGCCGTCCAGGCCGCCGCCAACGAGTACGCAAAGCTGAGTCTGGCCGTCCTCCCGTCGGGCTGATGGCAGCCGGCCCGCGGCCTGATCGCGGCCGGCCCGTCCCACCTGGGACACTGGTGGCCGTGACCTACCCGTACGACGCCCCGCAGTCGCAGGTCCTCTTCGACCGGTCGATCGCGGTCATTCCAGGTGGGGTCAACTCACCGGTCCGTGCCTTTCGCGCCGTAGGCGGAACGCCGCGGTTCATGGTGTCCGGGCACGGTCCCTATGTCGTGGATGCCGACGGTCGTGAGTACGTCGACCTGGTCTGTTCCTGGGGTCCGATGATCCTCGGGCACGCCTTCGGTCCGGTCGTCGAGGCGGTACAACGTGCCGCCGCTAAGGGACTGTCCTTCGGTACGCCGACCCTGGGCGAGGTCGAATTGGCCGAGGCCATCGTGGCGCGGGTGGCACCGGTGGACCAGGTCCGGCTGGTGAACTCCGGTACCGAGGCCACGATGTCGGCGATCCGGCTGGCCCGCGGGTACACCGGCCGCGGCAAGGTCGTGAAGTTCGCCGGGTGCTACCACGGCCATGTCGATGCCCTGCTCGCCGCGGCAGGTTCTGGGGTCGCGACATTCGCTCTGCCCGATTCACCGGGCGTGACCGGCGCG
>JACCXW010000136.1 GCA_013696785.1 Geodermatophilaceae bacterium
GACCATGACCTTCGACGACGTCCAGTTCAGCTACCCCGCGGCGACAGCGGTCTCACTCGCGTCCCTCGAGGAGGTCGCGACGCTGGACACCCGAGGCGGTGAGGAGGTGCTGCACGGGGTGTCGTTCACGGCCGAGCCCGGCCGGCTGGTCGCCCTCGTCGGCTCGTCCGGGGCAGGAAAGTCGACCCTGGCCGCACTGGCGACAAGGTTGTACGACGTCGACAGCGGCGCGATCAAGCTCTCCGGGGTCGACCTCCGGGAGCTGTCCTTCGACTCGATCCGCGACACCGTCGGCATGGTCACGCAGGACGGGCACCTGTGGCACGACACGATCGGCGGCAACCTGCGCTTCGCCCGTCCGGGAGCCTCTGACGAGGACCTGTGGGACGCGTTGCGACGCGCCCGGCTCGAGCGTCTGGTCCGGTCGCTGCCCGATCAGCTGGGGACGATGATCGGCGAACGCGGGTACCGGCTGTCCGGTGGCGAGCGGCAGCGACTGACGATCGCGCGGCTGCTGCTGGCCAAGCCGCGGGTGGTGATCCTGGACGAGGCCACGGCGCACCTGGACTCCCAGTCGGAGGCGGCGGTGCAGGAGGCACTGGTCGAGGCGTTGAGCGGACGGACCGCCCTCGTCATCGCGCACCGGCTCTCCACGATCCGCGCCGCCGACGAGATCCTCGTCATCGACGACGGCGGGATCGTTGAGCGCGGCACGCACGGAGAACTCCTGGCGAAAGGCGGTCGCTACTCCGAGCTGTACCGCACCCAGTTCGCCGACCCGAGCGCCCAGCCCGCGACGGTGTAGCCGCCCAGCTACTGCGGTGGCGGGTACTGCTACTGCTGCGGCGGGCCGCCGTACTGCTGCTGATCGGACGGTGGGCCGTTCTGCTGTGACCAGTCCGGGGTGGGACCGGTCTGCCACGGCTGCCCCTCGGCAGCGCCCGTGCCGGTCCCGGCAGGAGGAGCGGAATCCGGCGGCCGCAGCGCCTGCGGTGTCGGCGCGACCTCCGCCCGGGCTGCGGACAGGCTCGGCACGGACAGCGCCCCCGGCGTCGTGTCCGTCATCTCCGTCTCCGCCTCGGGCTGAGCCGCGGCCGGCGCGATGTTCGAGTCGAACCAGTCCGAGGTGTCGATCGCAGCCGTGGGCTCGCGCGTGGTCGTGCGCTCGGCCCGCAGCCAGGACGGGCTGCCATCACCCGCGTCGGACCCACCACCCCCACCGACGGCCTGGCCGAGCCCTTCCAGCGCCCGGCTGAACTCACTCGGCACGATCCACATCTTGTTGGAGTCGCCCTTGGCGATCTGCGGCAGCGTCTGCAGATACTGGTAGGCCAACAGCTGCGGATCCGGATCGCCGTTGTGGATCGCGGCGAACACGGTCTCGATCGCCTTGGCCTCGCCCTGCGCCTGCAGGAACTTCGCCGCCCGCTCCCCCTCGGCCCGCAGGATCTGACCCTGCCGCTCGGCTTCGGCGTTCAGAATCGTGGCCTGCTTATTTCCTTGCGCCTGCAGGATCTGTGACTGCTTCTGACCCTCCGCGGTCTTGATGGTCGACTCGCGCATCCCCTCGGCGTTGAGGATCATCGCCCGCTTGTCCCGGTCGGCCTTCATCTGCTTCTCCATCGACTCCAGGATCGTTCCCGGCGGGTCGATGGCCTTGATCTCCACCCTGGCCACCCGGATCCCCCACGAGCCGGTTGTCCCGTCCAGCACGGCCCGCAGTTGCGAGTTGATCATGTCGCGGCTGGTCAGCGTCTCTTCGAGGTTCAGGCCGCCGACGACGTTGCGCAGCGTCGTGATCGTCAGCTGTTCCATCGCCTGGATGTAGTTCGCGATGGCGTACGTCGCCGACCTCGCATCGGTCACCTGGAAGTACAGCACCGTGTCGACGCCGACATTAAGGTTGTCGGCGGTGATGACCGGCTGCGGCGGGAAGGACACGACTTGCTCGCGCAGGTCGATCCGGGAGCGCACACGATCGACGAACGGGACGAGCAAAGCCAGCCCCGGAGTCAGAGTCCGGCTGTAGCGGCCGAGCCGCTCGACCACGGATGCGGTGGCCTGCGGCACGATCCGCACACTCCGCGCCAGGACGAAAAGCACGACGACGACGAGCACGCCGAGGGCGATCAACGCCTCCATGAAAGTTTCCTTCCTGCCCGCGCGTGCGAGCTGTTAGACCACCCAGCTGGAGCCATGCCGCTCACCGTGCCGCTAGACAATGTCGCCGGACACCACAGCGGTCGCGCCCCGGATATCCATCACGCGGACTCGCGCACCGATGTCGAACTGCTCGACGGACGTCTGCGTCACCGCGGACCACTCGTCCCCCTCGATCTTGATCCGGCCACTGTTCTCGTCGACCCGCTCGGTGACCACGCCGAGCCGGCCGATGAAGACCTGGGCGCCGTCGATCTGGTCCGGGGTCCGGTTGTGGAGGTGCCGCGCGGCGATCGGGCGGACGACGAAGAGCAAGCCGATGGAGACGATGACGAACGTGATCAGCTGCACCAGAACAGGGCCACCAGACAGGGCCACCCCTGCGGTGACCAAGCCTGCGCCGGCGAACATGAGCAGGACGAGATCCAGCGTGAAGATCTCGGCGACGGCCAGCAGGCCGGCACCGATGAGCCAGATCAACCACACGGGCATGCCACGATCCAACCACTCTCCGCCGCTAAGCCGGTCGCATACGACGCCAGCGCCAGTCGCCGGCGCGGTACAGGAGTTAGGCGGCCGGTTCGGTGACCCAGTCGATGAGCCGCTCGACGGCACCCAGCAGCGGGGCCTCGAGATCGGCGTACGACGACACCGCGCCGAGCACCCGCCGCCACATGTCGGCCGGCTCGCCGGCGCCGAGCGCCTGACAGACGCCGTCCTTCCACGGCACACCGCGCGGCACTGTCGGCCAGGCCGCGATCCCGAGCGCCGCCGGCCGGACGGCCTGCCAGATGTCGACGTAGGGATGACCGGTCACCAGGACGTGTGGGTTCGCGAGGCCGTCGACGATCCGGCTCTCCTTGGAGCCGGCCACGAGATGGTCGACCAGGACACCGAGCCGGCGCGAAGGGGACGGACCGAAGCCGCGGACCACCGACGGCAGATCGTCGATGCCATGCAGCGGCTCGACCACGATGCCCTCGATCCGCAGGTCGTCGCCCCAGATCCGCTCGACCAGCGCGGCGTCGTGGACACCCTCGACGAAGATCCGACTCGCCTTGGCGACGCGGGCGGGCTGGCCAGGAACGGCGATCGACCCCGAGGCGGTACGCCGAGGTGCCGCCGTCGGTGCGGCCGGCCGGACAAGTGTTATCGACGATCCGATCGCCACCTTGCGCGCGGCTCCCGTCAGGTGCTCTCCCTCGAGGAGGAAGGCACCCGCCAACAGCGGGAAGACGCGCTCGCGCCCCTGCCGGTCCCGTAGCGTCACCGAGTCCTTGCCGCAGCCGGTCACGGCACCACAGAAACCGCTGCCGGCATCCTGCACGACCAGTCCGATGTCGGCGCTCACGATGACAGCCACCGGGCCACGCCCGCCCGGACGGTACCCGCGCAGGACGTCTGAGCCGTATCGCCGGGCACTCACCGGCCGACGCTAACGCGCCGGGTTCTCCGGGCCGCCGTAGGCTCGCCGACATGGAACGGCACCGGTGCGGCCTGCTCGCCGCGTGGTCGACGGCGTGGCTGTCGGGGCGCGTCTCCTACGACGACGTGATCGACGCCGTCGTGGACGACGAGGTGCATCGCGTCGCGGGACTGCCCGGGCAGACCGATCCTGTGCCGCTCGGTTGGGCGTTGTCCTCGCTGCGGGAGCATGGCGAGACCCGGATGCGGGCCGTGCTTCCGGTCCCCGGTGATCCGCGCGGACTGCCCGGTCCCGGTGCGTTCAGCACGGCGGCCATGCAGGCCGGCGAGGGTGTCCTGGGTTCCCGGTTGGGGCTGACTCCCGACATCGGCGACGGGACCGTGCTGTGGACTGCACACGCGGTGGCCGGCGGACAACCCGGTCCGGCCACCGGCGCCGTCAGCGAAGCCGACCCTCTCACTGTCAGCGAAGCCGACCATGACCTCGCCGAGACCCTCCGAGCGGCTGCCCGCGCCCTCACCGCGCTGGACGTGGCGCGCTGGCGACCTGAGGTGGTCGGCCTCCTCCGCGGAACCTCGCACGGCGACCGCCGGTTGCAGCTGCCGCCGGGCCACGATCAGCGGGCGCTCCGGCTCGCGGAGCGGGCGCAGCGACTGGTGGACGTGCTCGATCTGGCCTTGGCCGATGCACCCGGTGGCGCCGTCACCGGCCACGACGCCCGGGCGCGGGACGAGGCATTGCGTCCGCTCGCCACCGCCGTACGACGGGCGCTCATGGCCGCGTACAACGCCTGAGCCAAGGTCTCCCCTGGCAGCCCTTCGAGTGCGTTCGGTAAGCCGGGTGCCAACTATGTGCGTCGTGCCGCCGGACAGCAGCCGGCGGGGCAGACGTCATGGCTCGGGCCCATCGACCCCAGGGCCCGAGCCGGGCACCCGATGCCGCTGCGCTCCAGCAGCAGTTCGACGATCGCCTCGACAAAGGCTGGATGGGTCCCGGCTGTGTCGGCGCGGGCGAACGTCAGACCCAGCGAGGCCGCCGTTTCCGCGGCCTCGGTGTCCAAATCCCAGCGCACCTCGATGTGGTCGCTGACGAAGCCGATCGGGGCGACAACGACCCCCGGTACGCCGTCGGCGGCCAATGCGGTGAGGTGGTCGTTGACGTCCGGTTCCAACCACGGCACCGAGGGCGGGCCGCTGCGGCTCTGCCAGACGAGGTCCCAACGCAGCGACGAGTCCACCTCGGCAATCACCAACGCCGCCGCCTCGCGCAGTTCCCGCAGATAGAGGCCGCCGTCCGGCCCGGAGGACGCCGCCATCGTCACCGGGATGCTGTGTGCGGTGAAGACCACGCGGCTGCCCGGCGGTACAGCGCGCAACGCGGCCCGCAGTCCGTCCGCGTTCGCCTCGATGAAGCCAGGGTGGTTGAAGTAGTGCCGCACCTTGTCGATCTCCGGGGCGGTCGGACCCGCGGCGGCTTGGCCGCGTGCGATGTCCTCCCAGTACTGCCGGCAGGCCGAGTAGGACGCGTACGCGCTGGTCGGGACGGCCAGCGCCCGTCGTACACCATCGTCCGCCATCTGGGCCACGGCGTCCTCGACGTACGGCGCCCAGTTCCGGTTGCCCCAGTAGATCGGCGTAACGATCCCCCGCCGGTCGAGGTCGGCGCGGACAGCCGCGATCAGCGCCCGGTTCTGTGCGTTGATCGGTGACACGCCGCCGAAGTGGTAGTAGTGCTCGGCCACGCCCAGCAACCGCTCGGGCGGGATGCCGCGGCCGCGGGTGACATTATCCAGGAACGGCAGCACGTCATCGGGAGCCTCCGGACCGCCGAAGGACAGCAACAACAGGGCGTCGTAGCCGCCGTCGGCGCTAGACCCCGACAGAATGGAAGCCGCCGTCGACGTGCACGATCTCGCCGGTCGTCGCCGGAAACCAGTCGGACAACAGCGCGACGCAGGCCTTCGCCGCCGGCTCGAGGTTCGTCAGGTCCCAGCCCAGCGGCGCCCGGTCGTCCCAGACGTCCTCGAAGCCGGAGAAGCCGGGGATGCTCTTGGCGGCCATCGTCTTCAGCGGTCCGGCCGAGACGAGATTCACCCGGACGCCGTCCGCGCCGAGTTCGCGGGCCAGGTAGCGCGAGCAGGACTCCAGGCCCGCCTTGGCGACGCCCATCCACCCGTACGCCGGCCACGCGATCGACGCGTCGAAGTCCAGACCCACCACCGAGGCCGGGTTGGACAGCAGGGGCCGCACGGCCTGCACCAGCCCGGCGAAGGACCACGTGGACACGTGCAGCGCCGTACCGGCGTCGCTCCACGGAACGCCGGTGAAGTCCTCCCCCAGTGCGTTCTGCGGCGCGAACCCGATGGCGTGCACCACGCCGTCAAGACTGTCGACGTGCTCACGGACCCGGTCGGCGAGTGTCGAAAGGTGCGCGTCGTCGGTGACGTCCAGTTCGAGGACGGCGACCTCGCCGGGAAGGCGCTTGGCGATCCGGCGGGTGATCGATAGGGCGCGACCGAAGTTCGTGATGACGAGGCGAGCGCCCTGCTCCTGCGCGATCTTCGCCGTCGCGAAGCCGATCGACGCCTCGGTGAGGACCCCCGCGACCAACACGTTCTTACCTGCCAAGAGGCCGGTCATCTCGCTCCTTCTCGCGCTGTCAATGTCCCATTCCCAGGCCGCCGTCGACCGGGATCACCGCACCGGTGATGTACGCCGCGGCGTCGCTTGCCAGGAACTGCACGACCTGGGCCACTTCGGCCGGGGCGGCGTAGCGGCCCAGCGGGATCTGCCCGAGCAACTCGCTTCGACGAGCCACCGGCAGCGCCGCCGTCATGTCCGTCTCGACGAAGCCGGGTGCGACCACATTGGCGGTGATGTTGCGGCTGCCCAACTCCCGCGCGATCGACCGGGCCATCCCGATGAGCCCCGCCTTCGAGGCGGCGTAGTTGACCTGCCCGGCGGAGCCGGACATGCCGACCACCGAGGAGATGAACACGAGCCTGCCCCAACGCGCGCGCAGCATCTTCGCCGCTGCCCGCTTCGCCACCCGGTAGGAGCCGGTGAGGTTCGCGTCGACCACCCGGGTAAAGGCGTCCTCACTCATCCGAAGCAGCAGGGTGTCCTCGGTGATGCCGGCGTTGGCGACCAGGATCTCGACCGGACCGTGCTCGGCCTCGATCGCGCTGAAGGCTGCGTCGACGCTGGCAGAGTCCGTGACGTCGCACTGCACGCCGTACAGACCCTCGGGCGGGTCGGAACTGCGGTAGGTGACGGCGACCTGGTGGCCGTCCGCGGCGAATGCCTGCGCGATGGCCAGCCCGATGCCGCGGTTGCCGCCGGTGACCAGCACGGACCGACTCAACGGGGATCCTTCCTGCCGGGGACTGCAACCGAGCCGAGGCTAACCGACCCCTGGGCGGTGCGTGCGCCGTCCTAGAGGAGGCGGTTCGTCCAGACCAGGGCCAGGCCGGTCGCGGCGAACGCGAAAATCAGCCCGACCCCCACGAACCACACGGTGATCTCCCGGGGTTCACTGCGGTAGCCGATCTGGCTGCCGAGGTCGGCAAAGACCTCGCGGCCCTCCCCGGCGGACTCCGCAGACTTGTACGTCCCGCCGGTCTCCTCGGCGATCATGCGCAGCGCCGCGCGGTCCACGCGCACCGGGATGATCTCCCCGTCGAGTTCCAGGGTGCCGGCGTCGGTCCCGAACGCGATGGTCGAGACCGGTACCTCGGCGGCCTTGGCGGCGTCGACGGCCTGCGTCTCGAGCCGGCCGACCGTCCGGTAACCGTCCGACATCAGCACGATCGCGGCGGGTGGAGCACCTTCGGAGGTGCCCTCGAGCTGGGACTGGAATGTCGCTATCGCGTTCAAGGCCGTGAAGATTGCCTCGCCGGTTGCGGTCGCCTGTGCGAGCTCCAGATTTTCTATCCCCGCTACGACGGCGGCACGGTCGGTGGTCGGCGGGACGATCGTGTTGGCGGTCCCCGCGAAGGCGACCAGCCCGAGGTTGATCCGTTCCGGCAGCACGGCGACGAACTCCTGCGCCGCCTCCTTCGCCGCCGTGAACCGGTCCGGGGCGATGTCCTCGGCGCCCATCGACAGGGACACGTCGATCGCCAGGATGACGGTCGCCCGGTCTCGCGGAACCCGCACCTCGGTCGAGGGCTTGGCCATCGCCAGCGTCAAGGTGGCAAGCGACAGCAGCAGTACGCCGAACGCGACGTGCCGCCGCCAGCCCGGCCGCTTCGGCGCGATCCGGGCCAGCAGGTCCACGTTGCTGAAGCGGGCCGCGTAGGACTTGCGGCGCAGCTGGAGAACGACGTACAGCGCGATCAGGGCTGCGACGGCGAGCAGGAGGAGCAGCCAGATCGGTGCCTGAAAACTCATTCCGTGCCCGCCCCCTCCGTTGACTGCGCTGCGTGCCCCAGGCTCATCGGCGCGCGCCACCCGAAGCGCCACGACGCCGGGCGCCGACGTACCGGATGATGTCGATCAGCCAATCCCGATCGGTCCGCAACTGCAAATGCCCCGCCCCGCTGCGCCGCAGCCCCGCAGCGACCTCCGCGCGCTGCTCGGCGGCGGCCGCGGCGAACTGCTCGCGCAACTCCTTCTTGCCGGTCTGCACTTCGATCGTCCGGCCGGTCTCCGGGTCGACGAGGGTCAGCAAACCCACGTCCGGCAATGACAGTTCGCGCGGGTCCAGCACCTCGATCGCCAGCACCTCGTGCCGCGTCGCCAGCGCGCGCAGCGGCCGCTCCCAGCTGGCGTCACCGAGGAAGTCCGACACGACGACAGCCAATCCACGTCGCCGGGGTGGCCGCCGCAACATCTCCAGTGTCGCCGCCAGGTCGCCGCGGCGGCCCTGCTCGGCGCGCGGGGTCTCGATGACGGTGCGGATCAGCCTGTCGGCGGCGGCCCGCCCGGCGCGGGCGGGGATGCGGATAACCTGCTGCCCGGTCGTCACCAGCGCACCGACCCGGTTGCCGCCGTGCGTCGTGAGGTACACCACCGCGGACAGCCCGGCTACGGCGAGGTCGCGTTTCTCGCACGCCGCCGTACCGAAATCCAGGCTCGGGGACAGGTCGACCACGACCCAGGCCTCGAGTTCGCGGTCGGCCACAGTTTCGCGTACGTGCGGCACGGTCGTGCGGGCCGTGACCGGCCAGTCCATCCGGCGTACGTCGTCGCCGGGGTGATACACCCGCGACTCCCCCGCCTCCGAGCCGGGGCCGGGCACCAGGCCGATGTGGTTGCCCTGCAGCAGTCCGTCCAGGCGCCGTCGTACGGTCAGTTCCAGCCGTCGCAGGATGACGTCCGCCGGTGCGTCGTTGAGCCGCGGTGGCCCTCCGCCGGCGCCAACCGAGGATGACGTGAGCGCCGGTGACCGCGGCGCCGGCACTGTCATGCCGGGCGGCTACCGGCCTGCGGGACGCCCGGCTGCATGGGGTAAGGCTGCCCGGGAGGCGGGCCGAAGCCGGGCGCGAAGCCGCCTGATCGCTGCCGGGGCGTGACCTGCGGCAGCGGAATCGTCTGCAGTACCCGCTTGACGATGTGCTCCAGCGGTACGCCGTCGGCCAGCGCATCATAGGACAGCACGAGCCGGTGACGGAGCACATCGGGGGCGATGTCGAGGACATCCTGCGGCAGGACATAGTCCCGGCCGCGCAGCAGGGCCAGCGCGCGGGCGGCCGCGATCATGCCGAGCGAGGCTCGGGGGCTGGCGCCGTAGGAGACCCAGCCGGCCACGTCGGCCATGCCGTGCTCGGCCGGTCGCCGGGTCGACACGACGACGCGCACGACGTAGTCCACCAGTGCGTGGTGGACGAACACGCGGCTGGTCGAGGCCTGCAGCCGGAGCAGTGCATCAGGGTCGAGCACCTGCTGCGGCACGGGTGGGTCGACGCCCATCCGGTAGACGATCTCGCGCTCCTCCTCGGTGGACGGGTAGTCCACGACGATCTTCATCAGGAATCGGTCGCGCTGCGCCTCGGGCAGCGGGTACACGCCCTCGGACTCGATCGGGTTCTGGGTAGCGAGCACGAGGAACGGCAACGGCACGGGATACGTCCGACCGCCCAGGGAGACCTGCTGCTCGGCCATCACTTCCAGCAGAGCTGACTGCACCTTCGCCGGCGCCCGGTTGATCTCGTCGGTCAGCACGAAGTTGGCGAACACCGGGCCGAGTTCGGTGTCGAACGTCTCCGCCCCCTGGCGGTAGACCCGGGTACCGACGATGTCGGCCGGAACGAGGTCCGGGGTGAATTGCAGCCGGGCGAAGGTGCCGCCGACGGTACGTGCCAGAGTCTCCACGGCCAGCGTCTTGGCGATGCCCGGGACGCCCTCGATGAGCACGTGCCCCTTCGCCAGCAGGCAGACCATCAGCCGTTCGATCATGCGGTCCTGACCGACGATCACGCGTTTGACCTCGAACATCGTGCGCTCGATCAGCGTGGCGTCGCGCGCCGGCGTCTGCTGCACGGCGGTGTCCCTCGAGGTGTCCCCCCCGGTGTCCCGGTCGAGGTCCCTTCCCGCGTCCTTCTCGAAATACCCGGACCCGGCCGTATTCGGGGCGTCGCTCACAGAGCTCTCCTCGCTTCGGATGTGGCCGTCGGCCGCCTGCAGAGCACACCCCAGCAGGGGTGTGGTGGCTGTGAAGACGCCTCTGGGAAACGCCGCCACGCCCCAGATTCCTCGCGTCGCCGCGGGCAGCTTGTGGTGGTACCGTCGCATTTGCGTCGGGCAGCTCCCCCCGTGGCTGCCCGACGCCTGTTCGTCGGCACAGTGGCCGCCTTCCCCGGCGCCCGACCCGGGCAACTTTCAAGCACAGTCTCCCGAGTTCTGAAGTCGCGTCGGCACAGAGGCCCCACCCGGCCCGACATCCCGGCAACTCTCAAGCACAGAAGAACGCATCCCGGTGGGACACTCCCGGGGTGACCCTGCAGTGCTCGGCCAAGGGATGCCGCCACGAGGCATCGTGCGCACTGGTGTGGAACAACCCCAAGCTGCACACCCCCGATCGGGAAAAGCAATGGGTGGCCTGCGAAGACCATCGCGAGCACCTGTCGACGTTTCTCGACGTCCGGGGTTTCCTTCGCCGAGTCGATGCACTGCCCGACCAGCCGGCAGAGACCGGCCGAGAACGTCGAGCGCAGACACAGCGGGACAGTATTGGCACGCAGCGGCCACAGCCACCTGCAGCGCCACCGGGGTCTCCAGAGGTTCGCTGAATGGCCCAGTGACTTCTTGATCCCGGCCGCGATGCCAAAGACGACCCCGGTCTCGTCGAATGCCTCCGGGATCGCCAGAGCGCAGACGAGGAACGCCGCCATTGCGCACACCAGCAGAACCTGCCGACCGAGCCGGTCAGGGGGTAAGACGAAGACCAGATCGAAGAACAACTCGATCGTGGACACCCTGAGTTCTGCCTCGGGGAGTCGCGATCCATGGCCGAAGCCTCGCAGATCGCCCCGCCGATCCGGATTCGAATGTCAGGTGCCCGGCCGCACCGCTCCGGCGTACCC